>NZ_CP136925.1:1450000-1687500 GCF_037126245.1 Mangrovimonas cancribranchiae | reverse complement strand
AATCCTACAACAGTTATAGAAGAAAGAGCTTAGTTAAACATACTATCCATAATTACTTTTAGCCCTTTAAAAGCAAAGAAAATTGCTAGTCCACAAATAATAAAAGCGACAATTAAAATAGGTATATATAATGGTTTATCTGGGTTAGAAAAACCAATATAGAGTAATGTAGGACCTAAAAACATACCAATTAGGGATATCCCCATTTTTTTTAGGCCTTTAAATAGCAATTCTTTGTTAGTTCTTTTAGTTTCCATTGTGATAGTGTTGAATGGCTAAACGGACGCTTTTGTGTTTTTTAAGTAGAGATGCTGCTTTTTCTTTATTGATATTTAGCTCTTTCATTAGCATTTTTATTCCTCGATCTACAAGCTTATTGTTACTAAGTTGCATATCGACCATTTTATTTCCTTTTACATGTCCTAATTGTATCATGGTTGCTGTTGTAATCATATTTAGAACTAATTTTTGTGCTGTTCCTGCTTTCATCCTAGAGCTACCTGTTACAAACTCTGGACCTACTATAACTTCAATGGGAAATTTCGATACCGATGCTAGAGGACTGTTATTATTACAAGTAATACATCCGGTTATAATACTTTTTTTGTTACATGTTTCTAATCCACCAATAACATAGGGTGTTGTTCCAGATGCAGCAATACCAATAACAATATCTTTTTCTGAAATACTATAAGCAGAAAGGTCTTTCCAGGCTTGTTCTTTTGAATCTTCAGCAAACTCTACAGCTTTTCTTATAGCTTGATCTCCACCAGCCATAAGCCCGATAACTAAATCGTGAGAAACACCAAAAGTAGGTGGGCATTCTGAAGCATCAACTATACCTAAACGACCACTTGTGCCTGCACCAATGTAGAATAATCTACCACCATTGCTAAGTTTGTTTACGACTTGATTGACTAAGGTTTCTATTTGAGGAATGGCTTTTTCTACAGCGTTAGGTACTGTTTTATCTTCATTATTAATGTTTGTCAGTATTTCGTTTACTGACATTTTATCTAGATGATTATAATTAGAATCGGCCTCGGTTGTTCTTGTAAATTCCATAGGTTAAAAATACAGTTAAATAAGTAAAGAGTACGACAAGGACGTTAAAAAGTTATTATGGTGAATTTAAATAATGAACTTTGAATACGTTTTTGCGTTAGTGATGGTAGCGACATCCTCACAATATTATTGTGAGATATAGCGAACAGCATGACCCGTTAGGGTAACGCCCCAAAAAAAAAGCTCCTAATTAAAGGAGCTTTATATTGATTGTTATGCGTTTATTATATTATTAAGTGTTTGACTTGGACGCATGACTTGTGATGTTAATTCTTCGACAGGTTCGTAATAACCTCCAATAGAAGTTGGTTTGCCTTGAATTTTATTTAATTCATTTACTATAGCATTTTCATTTTCTGAGAGTGTTTTATAGATAGGGGTAAACTCGGTTTTTAAATCGGTGTCTTCGTCTTGATTTGCCAAGGCTTCTGCCCAATACATAGCCAAATAGAAGTGACTACCACGATTATCAAGTTCTCCTGCTTTTCTAGAAGGGCCTTTTTTGTTTTCTAATAACTTCTCGGTAGCGTCATCTAGTGCATCTGCTAAAATTTTTGCTTTAGCATTACCAAAGGTTTCGCTTAAATGTTCTAGAGATACAGCTAATGCTAAAAATTCACCAAGTGAATCCCAGCGTAAGTGGTTTTCTTCTAATAATTGTTGTACGTGTTTAGGAGCAGATCCGCCGGCACCAGTTTCAAATAAGCCACCACCATTCATTAATGGAACTATTGATAGCATTTTGGCACTAGTTCCTACTTCTAGAATAGGGAATAGGTCGGTTAAATAATCACGCAATACATTTCCTGTTACCGAAATAGTGTCTTCTCCTTTCTTAATACGTTTTAAAGTGAAGTTTGTTGCTTCGAT
This sequence comes from Mangrovimonas cancribranchiae, assembly GCF_037126245.1. NCBI lineage: Bacteria > Pseudomonadati > Bacteroidota > Flavobacteriia > Flavobacteriales > Flavobacteriaceae > Mangrovimonas > Mangrovimonas cancribranchiae. The sequence goes on along the minus strand of NZ_CP136925.1, from coordinate 1,685,565 downwards.
AGGCGATAGGATTCTAATATCTAATCCTGATGTATCGTGGTTAGGTAAGTATGTATTTACTTTTTTAATTAGCTCGGCATCGTGAGCACGGTTTTCGTTTAACCAAAATACGGCTGGAGTTTGCGATGCACGCGCTCTTGTTACAGCTAGTTTTACCCAATCTTGAATTGGTGCGTCTTTTGTTTGGCACATACGCCAGATGTCTCCTGCCTTTACAGTATGCTCGATTAGAGTATTTCCAGCATCATCAATAACTTTTACGGTTCCGTTTGAAACGATTTCAAAAGTTTTATCGTGAGATCCATATTCTTCAGCTTTTTGTGCCATAAGTCCCACGTTAGGAACGGTACCCATTGTTGTAGGATCGAAAGCACCATTTTCTTTACAGAAATCTATAGTTGCTGTGTAAACGCCAGCATAACTACTATCTGGTATTACAGCTATGGTGTCTTGTGTGTTTCCTTGGGCATTCCACATTTGTCCCGAATTACGAATCATTGCTGGCATGGAGGCATCAATAATAACATCACTAGGGACGTGAAGGTTTGTAATACCTTTATCGGAATTCACCATTGCTAAATCTGGGCCATTTTCAATGGTTGTTTCAATGGCTTTTAAAATCTCCTCTTTTTTATCTGAAGGAAGTTCTTCTAGTTTAGAAAGCACGTTTCCTAGTCCATTGTTTTCTTCTACACCAATTTCTTCAAAAACATCAGCATATTTATTGAAAACATCGGCAAAAAATACTTTTACAGCATGGCCAAAGATGATAGGATCGGAAACCTTCATCATGGTTGCTTTCATATGTAATGAAAAAAGAATATCTTTAGCTTTAGCTTCTTTAACTTGTTCTTTTAAGAAGGTTATTAAAGCCAATTTACTCATGACTGAGCCATCGATGATTTCTCCTTTTTGAATAGGAAATGGTTGTTTTAAAATGGTTTCATTTCCATTGTCATCAGTATGAACAATTTTAATATTGGTAGCTTCTGGTAGTGTTAACGATTTTTCAGTATGAGCAAAATCGCCTTGTTCCATAGTTGCTACATGTGATTTGGAGTTTGAGCTCCAAGCCCCCATACTATGTGGGTTTTTCTTAGCAAAGTTTTTTACTGCTTTTGGTGCACGACGATCTGAGTTTCCTTCGCGAAGTACTGGGTTTACAGCACTACCTTTAATTTTATCGTAACGTGATTTAATGTCTTTTTCGGCATCAGATTGTGGTTCTTCAGGATAGTTAGGAATATTAAACCCTTTGTCTTGAAGTTCTTTAATAGCTGCCATTAACTGAGGAACTGAAGCACTAATATTAGGTAATTTAATAATATTTGTTTCTGGTAATTTTACCAATTCTCCAAGAGTACCAAGGGCGTCTTCTACTTTTTGATCGTCATTTAAAAAATCTGGGAAAGTAGCTAAGATTCTGCCTGCTAACGAGATGTCTTTGGTTTCTATATTAATACCAGACGATTTTGTAAATGCTCTTACAATTGGTAAAAATGAATGCGTTGCCAATGCTGGAGCTTCATCTGTTTTGGTATAAAAAATAGTTGGAGATTTTGCCATTTTATATAATGTTTTGTGAAGTTAAACAAAATTTAATTTAAGTCCTGCAAATATAATAAAATCAAGTGGTTTGAACTTGTAGTTTTAAAGCATTTATTCTACTATTATCTTATAATGTGTGAGTAATCCTAAGACTTGTTCTTTTGAGAATTTAGCTTTAGTTATTTTATTTCTTTCAGGGTTAATTTTATAGTTGTAAGCCGTACTTAAATTGCTGCTTTCTAAATTTGTATTTTCGAAGATAGCCGATTTTAAATCACAATGGTTTAGTATTGATTTTGAGATGTTTGTATTGCTAAAATCGGTTTGATGCATAATACAATCATTAAATTGTGTATTAGGTATTTTTAAGTCTTGAAAAGATGCTAGCTCTAAATAGCAGTTATTAAAACTAAACGTTAATAGAAATGCATTACAAGTGTTAAACTGTACGCCCGTTAATTTGCAGTCTATAAAATCAACGTGATTAAAGCTTGTATGGGTAACATTACAATTACTAAAGTTACAATTAATAAAAGTGCATTCTAAAAAAACATTGTTGCTAATATCTGAATTTGAGAAATCACAGTCTTCGAATGTGCAATTATCGTATTCTGCTTTAGATATTTTGTTGGTAGAGTAGTTTTGACTTTTAAAATGTTGTTCTGAAATAAAAGGTAAATCCATGTGTTTTTTAAAAATGGTAAAGATAGGAAAAACAAAAGCCATATCATTGTAGAAAACTCTACCTTGACATGGCTTTCTTCGAAACAGTTACTACGTGACCTATTTAGTTTTCACTAAATCGACCGATATTAACTCACGTTAATTATCGTTCTTTTCAATTCAAGTTTCACTATTTCAATTTGAAACACATTACTTCTTTCAAAATGTATTGACATGAAGTATGATGTTTCATGTAATTGCTTTCTTGATCCTTTTTTATTTAAATGTCACTTGCGTGCTATTTAAACTTAAAAGCATTGTTTCCTATCTTAACCTTTACTTTCGTTTGTGTTACCTTGGAAACTTTCAGTCTTTCTAGTTTGTACCTGCGAAGCATGTACTACTTTTAAAAACGTCATGGTTTTTTAACTCCCATATGCCTACACATACTGTCTTAAAACCTCGAAAAACAATTATAATAAAGAACGTTACTTTATTTAATTAAACATAAACCTAAAATTAAGACCAACACAAATGTTGTTGTTTAATTGTTGTACTAATATACGTTGCCTTTACTTAAAATAAAACTTTTTATATGTTTAGTTATCAACTTCTTATGAACTTAAGTTGTTAACTTTTGTTAATAAAAAAAGCCTTGTATTTACAAGGCTTTTTTGAAAATCTTTCAACAAGAAATTAGCGGCGTACTTGCTCTTTAATTCTTGCTTTTTTACCAGTAAGACCTCTAAAGTAGTAAATTCTAGCTCTACGTACTTTACCTCTCTTATTGACTTCAATTTTTTGTAAAGCTGGCATGTTGATAGGAATAATACGCTCAACACCTACTGTTCCAGACATTTTTCTAATGGTAAACGTTTCTGTACTACCGCTTCCTCTTCTTTGGATTACAACTCCTCTAAAGAACTGTGTACGAACTTTGTCACCTTCTCTAATTTCGTAATAAACTGTAATTGTATCTCCAGCTGAAAATTCTGGAAAATCTTTTTTTGCTACAAACTCGTCTTGTACGTATTTTACTAAAGACTCCATGTTTTTAATGTTTTGTTGTTAATTCGAAATAACATGCACGATTTTCGCCAGAGGTTAGTCCAAAATTGAGTGCAAAGATAATTAAAAAGTAACAAGTTAAAAGCTTTAAGTGAAAGTTTTTTAGCGTTTCTATTTCACAAGCATAAGGTTAAAGCTTTTGTTCTAGAGGTTAGCTAGCTACAATACTTTAATATATTTATTAAAAAGAAGATTAACTATAAGTGTGGTTATAGTGCTACAAACTTAAAAAAATTAGATAACAAAATTTGCACAGTCAAATATTTATGTAAATTTTGTATTGTAATAAAAACACAGACACTAAATACGTCTTTCTAGCTATGTCAAAAATCTTACTTTCAATCGTTTTTTTCAATTTATATATTACTGCTTTTTCAAATATTCAACAAGTACAAGTAGATAGTTTAGAGCAGCCTTTATACAAGCCATTTATAGAACGTTACATTCTTGATGAAATAAAAAGTTTACGCCAAGAAAACCAAAAACTAAGGGCGCAAGTTACAGAGCAAGTAGCCGAAGCTAAATTAGAGTCGTCAGATAGAGCCATAAATTATACAACAAGCACCGTAAACAATATTTTTTACATTATTACAGCTGCCGCTTCTTTATTAGTATTATTAGGTTGGCGATCACTTAACGATATAAAAAAGAGTATAAAAATAGATACTGCTAAAAAAATACAAACCCTTACTGGAGATTATGAAAAACGACTACAGCAGATAGAAAAAAAATTAGTAGAACGCTCAAAAATAATTATCGAAACGCAACAAGAAATTTCTAATACCAATTCTATTCACTCATTATGGATGCGTGCAGGACTAGAAAAAAGTGAAGAAGAGAAAATTTCGATTTATGATGAAATTTTAGACATTAACCCAAATGATATTGAAGCGATGACTTATAAGGCTGATGCTTTGTTAGAAATTGGTGAAATTCGTTGGGCATTAAACTTGCTAAATACTGCAATAGATAACGATAGTGATTATTCTTTAGCATATTGGCAACGCGCTTGTACTTATGCACTATTAGACAAACCAGACGAAGCCGTTAGAGATATTGAAATATCCTTACAATTATCTGACACACTAACTGAAGAGTTACTTAACGAAAAACACTTTGATAATTTAAGGAATAACAAAAAATTTCAATCGCTTATTAAATCAACTTAAATATTCAATTTAATCTTTTAATAAATCTGGTCTACGTTCTTGGGTTCTTTTGTAGGCTTGCTCTTCTCGCCATTTTTCAATTTTAGGAAAGTTGCCGCTAAAAAGAATTTCTGGAACTTTCATGCCTTTGTATTCTCTAGGTCTGGTATAAATTGGAGGTGCTAAAAGGTTATCTTGAAACGAATCGGTTAGGGCAGAAGTTTCATTTCCTAACACACCAGGAATTAAACGTATAACAGCATCGCAAAGTACAGCAGCTCCTAACTCGCCACCAGAGAGTACGTAGTCGCCAATAGAGATTTCTTTGGTTATAAATTTATCTCTAACGCGTTGGTCGACACCTTTATAATGCCCACATAAAATAATAATATTTTCATGTAATGATAATTTATTGGCAATACCTTGATTTAGTGTTTCACCATCTGGGGTCATATAAATAATCTCATCGTAATTGCGTTGCGATTGTAGCTTTGTAATGCATTTATCAATAGGTTCCACCATCATAACCATACCTGCTCCACCACCAAACTGATAATCGTCTACAGATTTATATTTATCGGTTGTATAATCTCTTAGGTTATGAAAGTGAACTTCAACTAAGTTAGCCTCGATAGCTCTTTTTAAAATGGAGGCTTCAAAAGGGCTTTTTAGAAGTTCTGGTAAAACAGTTATAATATCAATACGCATGAATAAGCTATTTAATAAAAAAAATCTGTAAGCGAAATTACAGATTTTTAATGGTATTTAAGCAGAAAGTTTTTTTAGTTGTTTTTTTGCTTATTGATTTCGTCTTGTAATTGGCGACGCACTTTTTGTTCTCTTTCAAGAGCACGTTTTCTATGTTCTTCAAATTCTTCTTCTACTTCGGAAAGCGATTTTTTTGCCTCACGAGTAATGGTATTACTGTTTTTAAATTTGTATATAAAGAATAATAAGAATCCTAAAAGCCCGATAATAATAGACCACATTAATGTATTGTAACTGCTTTTACTCATTTGCATGCCAAAAAGAGCCATGTTATTTTTCTCTTCATTGGTTTTATTTAATGTATTTTGGGTATTACTTAAATTGGCATTTAGTTTTGTGATTTCTTTTGATTGATTATCAATTACAGTTTGGGTTTTTGCCAAATTTTCATGTAATGCTTTTAAAGAGTCTAACGTATGCGCTTTTAAAGTATAAAGCCAAGTTTTCTTTACCACTTTATATTGTTGGTAATTGTTAGATTTTCTTATAACATATTCAAACTGATTATCTATAGTGCCACTGCTTAAAGAGAGATTATCGTCTTCTTGTGCATATAAGGCAATAGAAAATACTGTAAATAAAATGGATAATGTTAAGGATTTCATGTTTGGAATAGTTGTTTGTTTTGCTGTTACTTGCGAAAGTAACAAATTAAATATTATGCGTAATTAATAGTAAATAAAAAAGTCCTCGTTGGAGGACTTTTTTTATATACGTAAAAATTATGAGTTTAGACTTTTAAGAAGGTTAAAAGTTTAAGTTTGCTCATTAATAATAGGTGTGACGTCTTACTTTAGCAATGTATTTAGCCAATCGGATAACTTGGTGGCTATAGCCATACTCATTATCATACCAAATGTAAAGAATAGCATTTTTACCATCTTCTCTTACAATAGTTGCTTTACTATCATAAATTGAAGGCGCCGAACTTCCTACAATATCACTAGATACTAATTCGTCGCTTAATTCATATTTAATTTGCTCAACTAAATCGCCTTCTAGAGCATATTTTTTAATAATAGTATTAATACCTTCAACCGATGTTGAATTTTCTAACTCTAGATTTAAAATAGCTAATGATCCATTTGGAACTGGAACACGAATAGCATTTGAGGTTAATTTACCTTCTAAAGACGGAAGTGCTTTAGAAACAGCTTTACCGGCACCAGTTTCGGTAATAACCATATTTAATGCTGCAGCACGACCACGACGGTATTTTTTATGGAAGTTATCTACTAAGTTTTGGTCGTTTGTATATGCGTGAATAGTTTCTAAATGACCACTTTTTACACCAAATGAATCTTCCATAACTTTTAAAATAGGTGTAATTGCATTTGTTGTACAAGATGCAGCAGAAAAAATATCTACCTTATCTGGGTTGTGTTCTAAATGATTTACCCCATGAACAATGTTAGGAACATTTTTTCCTGGTGCAGTAAGTAATACTTTGTCTACGCCTTTAGCTTTTAAATGTCTTGCTAAGGCTTCGTCGTCTCTAAAAGCGCCTGTATTATCAATTACTAGGGCATCGTTAATATTGTAAGCAGTGTAATCTATGTCTTCTGGAGCGTTTGCAGTAATCATGTTGACGGTAGTTCCGTTTATGATTAATGCTTTATTTTTTATATCGGCAGCAACAGTTCCTGGAAATTCACCATGTACAGAATCGTTACTTAATAAAGAGGCTCTTTTCTTTAAAATGGTTTCATTTATATCACCACGTGTAACAATAGCTCTTAATCGTAACTGACTCCCTTTGCCCGTACGCGTCATTAATTCTCTGGCTACTAAACGTCCAATTCTTCCAAAACCATATAACACAACATCTTTTGGTTGAATAGGCTCTTGTTTATTAGCGTCTTTTAATTTATCGGCAATAAACGCTAAAGCGTTGTTGTATTTTTTTTCTTCTAAATGATATTCGTAAGTAAGTTTACCAATATCTAATTTTGCTGGAGGTAAGTCTAGCGTTTGTATAGCTTGCGCAATTTCAACTGAATCGAAAATTGAAATAGGCTTTTGTACAAATTCGCAAGCATATTCGTGTAAGTTTAAAATTTGACTTACGTTTCTATCGATTAATTGATTTCTAAAAAGTACTAATTCGATAGATTTATCATACCAAAGATCGCTTACAATTTTAATAAATTCTACCGTAGCTCTTCTTCTGTCTGCTTGAAAAGCTAATTCGCTTTCATAAGTTCCGTTAAGACTCATTTTTAAAAGTTTAGTGTGTTGTTTTTATTTTAAATTTTGTGCAAAAGTAATATATTTCAAACGTTTTCGTAAAGTTTTTTAACAAATAAAAAACCCTTCATTCTTTTGAAGGGTTTTTATCGCTTTCTCATAGCAAATACCTATCGCCAATATACGGTTTCTTTATCGCCATGTTTATTAATAATTTCAAATTTTAGAGGTTCGTTATAGGCTTTGTTTTCTATAATTTTTTTAGCTGTTTCTACATCATTAACATCGTTGTCGTTTATTGCTGTAATAATGCTACCTTCTTCTATACCATTTGATTTCCAATTACGAGCATATCTTGGGTTAAGTTCCGATATTTTTATGCCTTTAGTTACTTTAAATTTCTTTAAATCTTTCTCATTAGCATTTTTTACACGACCAACTATGGGTAAAACGGCCGTTTGATTTTTAATAAGTGTTACTGGAACAATTTCAAGATCTTCGTTATCTCTTAATAAGGTTACATGTACTATGTCGTTAGGGCGTTTTGTACTTAAATAGCCTTTTAAATCGGCAAATTTTGAGATTTCAATATCGTCTAATTTTTTTATAACATCACCTTTTGCTATTCCTGCAACATCGGCTCCAGAATCTTCTTCAACATCACTTACATAAAACCCTTCAGAAGTTGATACACCAAACTCTTCGGCATACTTACTATTTAATGAAATTCCCGATACGCCTAAAATTCCATTTTGAACATTACCAAACTCCATAATGTCTTCTACTACTTTACGCGCAATATTACTTGGTACGGCAAATGAGTACCCAATGTATGAGCCTGTTTGCGAAGAAATAGCTGTGTTTATTCCTACTAAATCGCCATTGGCATTTACCAAAGCACCTCCTGAATTTCCTGGGTTAACTGCAGCATCTGTTTGAAGAAAAGATTGATAATTTTGCCCTGTTAAATCGCGCGATTTTGCACTAATTATTCCTGCCGTAACAGTAGATGTTAAATTAAAAGGATTACCAACAGCCAATACCCATTCACCAATTTTAGCTTGATCGGAGTCACCAAATCTTATAAAAGGTAAATCTTCTTCGCTATTAATTTTTAAAAGCGCAATGTCGGTTTTTTTATCTGTACCAATTAATTCGGCATCATAAATCTTATTATCGTTTGTGGTTATAGATATTTGTGACGCACCATTAATAACATGGTTATTGGTAATTATGTAACCGTCTGGAGAAATAATAACACCACTTCCTGTTCCTACTTGCTTACGTTGCGAACTTCTACCAAACATTAAATCTTGTAATGTTGTAGGACCCGAAACGGTCGCTGTATTTTTAACATGAACAACAGCGTGAACTGTTTTCTCTGCAGCTTCAACAAAATCGGGAGATTCCGCAATATTATAGGCGTTGGTAATTGTGTTGTTTGTTGGTAAAAAGCTTGGTTTTTCTTCGGTTTGAGCAACAGATATTGTAGACTCTTTTTCAATAAAAAACTTGTAGGCAGAAAGGGTAATAATACCACCTAAAGCCGATACTAAAACTAAACTGGCTAACTTTTTCATATGTTTTAGGTTTTATTTTAATTATTTAACGATTAAAATTAATTATTTATTGAGTTTTATGTTTTTTGTTTAACGATTTTTAACGCACGATTTAACGTGTTTTAACATCATAAAAAACCGCTTAATATTTCTATATTTGCCAAATCTATGGCAATTGAATTCTATAAATATCAAGGAACGGGAAACGATTTTGTAATGATTGATAATCGTCAGTTACAATTCGACAAAAACAATACCAAATTAGTCGCACAGCTGTGCGACAGACGTTTTGGCATAGGTGCCGATGGGTTAATTTTATTAGAGAACCACGATACAGCAGATTTTACAATGGTGTATTATAACTCAGATGGTAACCCAAGTACAATGTGTGGTAATGGCGGTCGATGTATTGTGGCTTTTGCAAAGTTTTTAGGAATTATAGAAAACATAACAACATTTGAAGCTGTTGATGGTACTCATCATGCGCATATAGAACATGATGTGGTTAAATTACAAATGCAAGATGTTACTGAAATAGAAGCAAATGGTGATTTTGTGTTTTTAGATACCGGTTCGCCACACCATGTAACTCGTGTAAAAGATTTAGCAAATTTTAATGTTACAGAAGAAGGCGCTAAAATTCGTTATAGCGATTTATACGGGAAAGCTGGTAGCAATGTGAATTTTGTTTCAAAAGTTTCTGATGATACGTTTAGATTACGTACTTACGAACGCGGTGTAGAAGACGAAACGTTATCTTGTGGAACTGGAGCTACAGCAGTAGCTTTAGCGATGAATTATATTGGTGAAACCGAGAAAAACCTAATCACCCTTAATGTTGAAGGTGGCCAAGTGCAAGTCTCTTTTAATAAAATAGGGAATGGTTATGAAAATGTATGTTTAATAGGTCCAGCAAAACAAGTTTTTAAGGGTAAATGGTAACATTAAAAGGAGAACATATTTTCTTAAGAGCTTTAGAACCAGAAGACCTCGATTTTATTTATGGGATTGAAAACGATGAAACTATTTGGGAGCTTAGCAGTACGCAGACACCTTACTCACAATATCTTATAAAAGATTATTTAGCCAATGCGCATAGAGATATTTATGAAGTAAAACAACTAAGGTTACTTATTTCAAATTACGATAATGAAGCTCTTGGGTTAATCGATTTGTTTGATTTTGATCCTAAAAATAATAAAGCAGGTATTGGCATTTTGATAAAATCATGTCATGATAGACACAAAGGTTTCGGTAGCGAAGCTTTGTCCTTGCTTCTAAACTATTGTAAAATCCATTTAGGATTACACCAAGTATATTGTAATATTTCAGAAGAAAATACGGCAAGTTTAAATTTATTTAAAAAACACAATTTTAACATTGTAGGCATAAAAAAAGATTGGAACTTGGTTAACAATCAATATAAAAACGAATACTTATTACAGTTACTATTTTAAGCGATGTATATTAAAAGAATTTTATGGGCTGTTGCCTTAATTGGACTTATTGTTATTGCCGTTTTTTCATACTACGTATATTCGGTAATGCTAAAACCAAACACAGCATTTAATAACGACGAAGCATACATTTATGTATCTACCGATGCTACTTATAATCAGGTGCGAGAACAATTAGAACCCTTGCTTATTGATATTGATAAGTTTGATGCTCTTGCCAAGCAAAAGAAATATACAACACATATAAGAGCAGGGAAATATGCTATAAAAAAAGGGATGAATAACAACGATATTATAAATTCTATAAGAAGTAAAAATCTACCTGTTCGCGTATCGTTTAACAATCAAGAAAGTTTGCCAAAACTTGCAGGAAGGATAGCTCAGCAAATAGAAGCCGATAGCCTATCACTTTTACAGGCAATGACAGATAGTGTGTTTCTTAAAAAGAATACTTTCAATAAACAATCGGCTTTAGGGATGTATATTCCTAATAGCTATGAGTTGTTTTGGAATACATCTGCTGAAGTTTTCAGAGATAGAATGTTAAAAGAGTACAATCGTTTTTGGAATGATAATAGGATAAAAAAAGCTAAAGCTATTGGTTTAACGCCCAAAGAGATCATGACATTAGGTTCTATAGTTCATGAAGAATCTAAACAAGCTAGTGAGCAACCTCGCATAGCGGGTGTTTATATGAATCGTTTACGAATAGGAATGCCATTACAAGCCGATCCTACACTTAAATATGCAGCTTATCAATTACCAGAATATCAAGATACAATTATTAAGCGGGTTTTAAATAAGCATAAAGAAATAGAATCACCATACAACACCTATAAATATTTAGGCTTACCGCCAAGTTTAATTGCAATGCCCGATATTACTGCTATTGATGCTGTTTTAAATTATGAAAAACACAATTACCTGTATTTTGTTGCTGATGCCCAACGATTAGGATATCATAAATTTGCTAAAACGTTAAGTCAGCATAATGCAAATGCAAGAGCATACCACAGGTATTTATCGTCTCAAGGTATAAATAAGTAACATTGACACAGTTTAGGATTGTTTTCTTTGTATGTCTGTTGTCGGTTTCTAGCTGGTCGCAAAACTCGTCTAATTTAGAGTTGTTTTTTACACCCAGCGATACACTTCATACTCCTAGAAGAAATGCTGTTGTTATTACCGAAGCGTCATTGGCCTCGGTTACTTTTCTGGGGTTAAATCAATTATGGTATAAAGATTACCCAAGATCTAAATTTCATACAACAAACGATAATAGCCAATGGTTGCAAATGGATAAGTTAGGACATGTGTATTCATCTTATCAATTAGGGCAATTAGGTGCAGATTTGTTACACTGGAGTGGTGTTTCAAAGAAAGACCAATTAATTTATGGGGCTACTTTAGGGTTTACTTTTTTAACAGCCGTAGAGGTTTTTGATGGTTTTTCAAAAGAATGGGGTTTTTCTTGGGGGGATATGGCTGCAAATGCTGCAGGAACAGGATTATATGTAGGGCAGGAATTATTATGGGATGAACAACGCATTGTGATGAAGTATTCATTTCATCAAACAAAATACGCTAAAATGAATCCTGATAAATTAGGACATGGCTTTACAGAAACGTTTTTAAAAGATTATAACGGGCAAACCTATTGGCTGAGTTTTAATATACAATCGTTTACTAAGTCTAAAACAATCCCTAAATGGTTAAACATTGCTTTGGGGTATAGTGGCGATGGTATGCTAACAGGAATAAATAATATAGATAATGAGTTTCCTAACCAAAATAGAACCCGCCAATATTTGTTGAGTTTGGACATAGATTTAAGTCGAATACAAACAAAATCTCATGTTTTAAAATCGATATTCGGTATTTTAAATACGATAAAAGTACCTCTACCAACTGTGGAGTTTAACGATAAAAACGGCATGAAGCTACACGGAATCTACTTTTAAAAGCACTTAATCGACTAATTTTCAGTATTTAAAAAAAATGCGTATCTTTGCACGCTGAAATTTGAAGGCTACAATTAATTACCAATTATGCCTTAAAAATTTAAAGTTATGATTAAAAATATTGGAAGTCATTTTGCCCTTTTACTTACAATATCTTTATTGTTAGTAGGAGCGTTTTGTTTGAATAAAAAATTAAATTCAAACACATCAAACGCTATAGCATTACACAATGTTCAAGAAAATATTGATAATGTTAATAATGAGCCCGAAACAGGTTTAGAAATTTTGCCTGCTCACGAGCCCGTTAAAGTATACACGCCAGAATTAGGAAAATCTTTTGTTGCTTTTAAAGAGGCTTTAGGTTTTAAAGAATCGAGAGGAGATTATTTTACTATTAACGATTTTGGTTACTTAGGGAAATATCAGTTTGGAAAGGAAACTTTAAAATTAATCGGTATTTATAACCCAGTACTATTTTTAAATACGCCAGAGTTGCAAGAAAAAGCTTTTATTGCTAACGCATCTCGTAACAAATGGGTGTTAAGAAGAGATATTAAGCGTTTTAAAGGAAAAACAATTAATGGTATTCTTATAACCGAATCTGGTATTTTGGCAGCAGCGCATTTAGCTGGCCCTGGAAATGTAAAGAAGTATTTAAGAAGTTATGGCCGTCATGGGTTTTCTGATGCTTTTGGAACATCGATAGATTATTATTTGAAGAAATTTTCAGGTTACGACACCTCAAATATTTCTCCTAATAAAAAGGCAAAAGTTAAATTAGAAAAACAAACAGCTTAACGAAAGTTAGTTTCTGTAAATTATAAATAGTGTAGGTCTTTTATGTAGGTCTACACTATTTTTTTTCCATTCACTTACAGTTTTTGTCTTTATATATTCAGTAGGTAAGGTAATATCGCAAGCCACACAAACACGCGTATCATTATTAAGCGATTGGCATATATCTTCCAACATTTTATTGTTTCTATAAGGCGTTTCTATAAATAATTGCGCTTGATTGTGTTTATAAGCTAATTGTTCAAGACGTTTAAGTTCTTTTTTTCTATCTTTTTTATCAATAGGAAGGTATCCGTTAAACGCAAAATTTTGGCCATTCATTCCAGAAGCCATTATTGCCAAAAGGATAGAAGATGGACCAACCAAAGGAACCACTTGTATGCCTTTTTCATGAGCAATTTTTACAACATCTGCACCGGGATCTGCAACACCGGGACAACCAGCTTCAGAAAGTAGACCTACGTTTTCACCTTGTAAACAAGGCTCCAAAAAAGAAGGTAAATCCATTGGATCTGTAAATTTGTTAAGTTGAAACATGGTAAGAGCAGATTGTTTTTTACCAGGCTTAATTTTTTTTATAAACCTACGGGCTGTTTTTTCATTTTCAACAATATAGGTTTGTACAATTTCAATAATTTTTTTTACAGAGATGGGTAAAACTTCTAAAGGTGCATTATCACCTAAAGTTGTTGGTATTAAGTAGAGTTTTCCTTTGTCTTGTGACATTATTTTATAATTAACTTTTGAAGTTGTTTTTTGTTGGAATTGGAAATAATTTCAATCAAATATAAGCCACTTTGTAAATTTTCAACCGATATTTTTTTATTCTTTTCTTGAAAGATTTTAGTAAATACTTTTTTTCCTAATATAGAATAAATATTTACTAGATAAGGTTTGTTGTAATTGCTTGAAACGGTAATACTGTCGTAAGTGGGGTTTGGGTAAATCGTAATGTTTTCAAACTGATTTTCTTCAACACTTAAGTCGTTATTTATAATTTTATATATATTTCCAGAACTTATACCTGCAACGTAGATTTCGCCACTAGAATCTTCTCCAAAAGCAGTCCAGTTATTGCCGTCAAACTGTTCGGTAAATGTCATATTCCAATCCGTCTCATCGTAGGATAAAATACCAATTTCGTTACTACAATAATCAGCAAAAAAGTACCAGCCAGTCATACTAGGTTGTTCAAGACCTCTGTACCGGTAACCTCCCGTTATCGAACATTTAAAAGGGCCGTTTCCAGAGTGTGTATATTGTGCAATAGGGAATGTTAGTGTAGAAATATCAGGGCAATTCCCGGTTGTGTTGTAAGTGTCGTTACCTTCATAGCATCGCCATCCATAGTTTACTCCAGCATCGGTTAAGGATACCATGTTAATTTCTTCAATATTATTCTGACCTACATCGGCAATCCATAAATCGTTTGTCGAGCTATCAAATGAAAATCGCCAAGGGTTTCTTAATCCATACGCCCATATTTCGGGTAGTGTATTATTATTGCCATCGTTTGCAAAAGGGTTATCGTTTGGAATTCCGTAAGGCGTGCCACTATCCACATCAATACGTAATAGTTTACCAAGTAAAGTACTTAAATCTTGAGCTCTGTCTCCAGGGTCGCCACCTGAACCGCCATCGCCAGTTGCTATATATAAATAGCCATCATTACCAAAGGCTAAATCGCCACCATTATGATTTGAATATGGCTGACTTATTGTAAGTAATATTGTACCACTATTATTATCTGCTATGTCTGGGTCATTTGTAGATACTGTATATCTTGCTATAACAGTATCGCCATTGCTGTTGGTGTAATTAACATAAAAATAACCATTACTACTATAGTTAGGGTGGAAGGCTAAGCCAAGTAAACCTCTTTCTCCGCCACTAGAAATAATGTTACTTATATCTAAAAAAGATGTGTTGTTAACCGTACCATTCTGGTCAATTATTTTAATAGTACCACTTCTTTCTAACACAAATAAACGAGTATCGCCTGCATGTTTAATACCTATAGGGTCTGATAGTCCACTAGCAAAAAGCTCAAGTTCAATATCTTGTGAAAAACTAAAGTTAAACACAAAAAAGCATGTCGTAATTAATAGGGTTAAAGTTTTCATGATTAACAATTTTGTATTGTTAAATTACGAAAAAAGAACTTAAAAATTGAATTTTAGCTTATTAGGTTGCTTATGATATTTTTGAAGCAATGATATCGCAGGCTTCATCAAGCATTTTAAAAACATTGTCAAATCCTTGTTTACCGCCATAATAAGGATCTGGTACAGAATGATTTTGATTGCTGTAAACCTCGTTTAAAATCATTTTAACTTTAGCTTTATCATTATTGTGTCGTGCAAGGTTAATCACATTGTGGTAGTTCGACTCATCCATAACGTAGATATAATCAAAAACATCAAAGTCTTTTACTGAAAATTGTCTGCCTTTTTGTGAGGTAATATCTAAACCATATTTTTTAGCCACTTCAATAGATCTAATATCAGGCATATCACCAATATGATAGTTTGAAGTTCCTGCAGAATCTACAATAAATTTATCTTGAGGTAATTTAGATTTTAAAATGCCTTCGGCTAATGGCGATCGGCAAATGTTACCCAAACAAACCATTAGTATTCTTGTCATTTTAAACGGTCAGTTTTTTGGTTAAATCGTCCACGTATTTTTTAAATTGTTTGTCTGTAGAGGATAGGTTATCTACTGTTTTGCAAGCATGTAAAACCGTGGCATGATCACGTTTTCCTATTTGAGAACCAATACTAGCTAGTGATGCTTTTGTTAGTTTTTTAGCAAAAAACATAGCTAATTGTCTTGCTTGAACAATGTGGCGTTTTCTTGTTTTAGATTGTAATGTATCGATATCCATTTGGAAATAATCTGAAACAACTTTTTGTATGTAATCTATAGAGACTTCGCGCTTAGTGTTTTTAACAAACTTCTCAACAACTTGTTTTGCTAATTCAATATTAACTTCTTTTTTATTGAAAGAGGATTGAGCAATTAGTGAAATAATAGCGCCTTCTAGCTCACGAATATTTGTTTTAATGTTTTTAGCAACATACTCCACAATATCTTCTGGCATTTCAACACCATCTCTATAGAGTTTATTTTTTAAGATAGAAACACGGGTTTCAAAATCTGGACTTTGTAACTCAGCCGAAAGTCCCCATTTAAAACGCGATAATAAACGTTGTTCAATATCTTGCATATCAACAGGAGCCTTATCACTTGTTAAAATAACTTGCTTCCCGTTTTGATGTAAATGATTAAAAATGTGGAAGAACACATCTTGCGTTCCTGTTTTTCCAGATAAAAATTGAACGTCGTCAATAATTAATACATCTATAATTTGATAAAAGTGAATAAAGTCGTTTCTATTATTCTTTTTTACCGAATCAATATATTGCTGTGTGAATTTTTCAGCAGAAATGTAAAGTACTGTTTTTTCTGGGTACTTATCTTTTATATCAACTCCAATAGCGTGGGCTAAATGTGTTTTTCCAAGACCTACACCACCAAAAACTAATAAAGGATTAAACGAGGTTCCTCCTGGTTTTGCTGCTACAGCTAAGCCAGCACTTCTAGCTAATCTGTTAGAATCTCCTTCAAGAAAATTTTCAAAATTATAGTTTGGGTTAAGTTGCGATTCTATTTTAACGTTTCTAATCCCAGGAATTATAAACGGATTTTTTAATTCAGGATTTTTGTTGTTAAGCGGAATATCAACATCTTGAGATTTTACAGCGCTCCTGTTAGAGCTAGGTATCTTCTCGGTAAAAGGTTGTTTGTTACCATAGGTGTTTTCCATTTTAATAATGTAAACCAATTTGGCATTTTCTCCTAATTCTTTAGTAAGGGCAACTTTTAAAACTTTTACGTAATGCTCTTCTAGCCACTCGTAGAAAAATTTACTAGGTACTTGAATGCTTAAAGCTTTATCGGTAAGCTTTACTGCTTTAATCGGTTCAAACCAAGTTTTATATGCTTGAGGTTGGATATTATCTTTTATGAATTCTAGACAGTTACTCCATACCGATTGCGCAGTCACATTCATTCTTACTTTAGAAATTTTATTAAGTTAGTTATTGTAGAGAAGTAGAATTCCCCGTTGATTTTATAGCTCGACAAATATGTGAACAAAATTCTAAAAAAAAAAATAGCCAGCTATTGAATTTTAAGAATTTTTTTTGCATGTTGAGAGCGTCTTCTAAACTACAAAAAAATAATTAAAACAACATATGTTTTTCGATGAAATACCAATAAGAGTGAGATACGGTGAAACAGACCAAATGGGGGTTGTTCACCATGGAAATTATGCATTATACTTTGAAATAGGCAGAACGGAATGGCTTAGGAAAAAAGGCGTTTCATATAAGCAAATGGAAGACGATGGTGTTATGTTGCCAGTGGTTTCAATGACTGTAAAGTTTAAGAAATCAATAGTTTACGATCAAGTTATTAAAGTTAGAACACAACTAAAAAAAACACCATCGGTAAAAATTGAATTTGATTATGAAATTTTAAATGAAAACGACGATATTTTAGCTACAGGAAATACGGTTCTGGCATTTATTAACATGACAACAAATCGTCCTATGAAGTGCCCAGATTATATCTTGGAAAAAATAGAAGCTTAAGGAAGGATTTCTTTAATAGAAATTTCATGCAATCGTTCAAAAGTATCAAAGACCTCTTGTGATTCTTTTAATCTTACAGAAAGTTTAATCTGGCAATCCAATTCTAGTTTTTGGTCAACTATATTTAGTTTTCTTTCCTTGATAACCCGCATGACGGTATTTAGGTTTTTGTAGTCGCAATTTACCAAAAAGGTTTTGTTAATGGTTTTGGTTACAATTCTTGAGACTTCCATAGCCATTTGTGCCGATGTTTTGTAAGCGTTTATCAACCCACTAACACCTAGCTTTACGCCGCCAAAATAGCGCACAACAATAATTAATACATTAGTAACTTCAAACGATTGAATTTGTCCATATATAGGCATTCCTGCACTGTTGCTGGGTTCGCCATCGTCGTTGGCTCTAAATAGTAAATTGTGTTCTTCGGTGCCAATTTGGTAAGCATAGCACCAGTGTCTTGCCGAGTGATGTTGTTTTTTTATGCTTTCTAAATATTGTTTTACATCGTCTTCAGAATGCACGGGAAAGGCGTAGCCAAAAAACTTACTGTTTTTGTCCTTAAATAAAACTTCTGCAGATGGCTTGGTTATGGTTTTGTAAGTGTCTTTCATTTACGCCAATGTTACTAAAATTATAGCAATTATGGCCAATACAATGCCAATCCAGTTTTTTCTTGTAAGATGTTCTTTGAAAACAAATAAGCCAATTAGCGTAGAAAACATCACGATAGCCACGTGATTAACAGTAAATAAGGTTGAACTTTCAAAAAGTTCGTGGTCCAATGCTTTTAATAAAAAATAAATGGATCCGTAGTTTACAACACCTAAAAGAAGACCGCCAATAACAGCTTTTTTAGTTATTTTAAACGCTTTCTTTGTTATTAGGGCTATCAAACCCAGAATAGCGGCAATACCAAAAATAGAGGCAGAAAAAAGAGGAATACCGTTGTCGGGCACATAAGTGGTTTCTATATATTTTATGGATGTGTCTATCGTTCCTGAACCAAAAAATAGAATAATAGGAAGCAGTAAGTTTTTCTTAAAATTAATTTCAGCTGCTGACTTAACCGATGTTAAATACACGGCAAGCAATGCCAGAATAATGCCAATTATCTTTTGCAATCCAGTCCCTTCGTTATAGACATAAATGCCAAAAATAATAGGGATAACCACACTCATTTTTGAAGCTACCGAGGCTACCGAAACACCATTTTTTTGTGCGGTCATGGCCATAACAAAAAAGATGCTTATAAAGAGAAAACCCAAAAAAATGGCACCTAAAAACCAATCGGATTGGAGTGTGTTTTCTACAGTAATATTACCTTGAAACGCAGTTATTCCAATAAAACACGCCACAAAATAATTTATGGCAATTACTTGTAAGGTGTTAATGTTGTATTTGCTCAAGGATTTAAAAATCACAAAAATTAGTGTTGAGCATAAAATGCTAAAGAGTAAATACATAGGTTAAAATAAGTGGTTGTTTACTTCAAAAAGTTGGGTAACATCATCGGTTTCGGGATTAATGTTCCAGGTGTTGATCCCTAATACTGCGGCGCTTTTGGTGTTTTCTTCAAGGTCGTCAACAAATAAACATTCGTTGGGGTTAAGCTTGTTTTTGTTTAAAACAAACTCATAAATATCAGCATTCGGTTTTCTTAAATTGATTTCGTGAGACAAGTAAAACTTATGAAAACATTGCTTGAAGTCTTCAAAAAAATCAACTTCATTTTTTATCCAATCTATATGTAATTCGTTAGTATTACTTAAAAGAATGATATTGAACTTATCTTGATCTCGAAGTTGTTTTAAAAATCTTAATCTATGTTTGGGGAAATCTTTTAAAATACAATTCCACGCATTTAAAATAATGGCTTGGTCTAATTTTGGAAACTTAGTCGTATAAAAGTCCAAAAATTCACGTGTACTTATTAAGCCCATTTCATAACGCTGGTTTATTTGGCTTAATTCATCAGGAAAGGTGTCAACTTCAAAAATAGTAAGCGCATTTTGCATAGCACCTTTTTTATCTAGATTGATAAAGACATCGCCAAAATCGAAAATGAGGGTTTTAATCATAATATTTTCTGTGTAGACAGGAATCTTTTAAGTTATACAATAGCGTTTTTGTAAATCTGTAAAATATCTTCTTCTAGTTGTGTTTCAGAAATCAAAGTTCCAGAAAACTCAGGAGTTTTTACACCTGTTTTAAATTGCACATTTCCTGTAAATATACGGGCTTCATCCCATAAATTATCATCTATAAATGTTTGAAGCGTTTTTCTACCGCCTTCAATAATTACCGACTGAATATCACGTTTATAGAGTGCATTGCAAATCTGCTTGGCAATAGATTGGTTAAAATTGATGTCATTTTCTGAAATCACTATGGTTTCGGCATCCGAATTGAAAATATTTAAGTCTTTTTGTAGTGTGTTAGTTTTGTCAACCACAACACGAATAGGATGTTGACCAGCCCAATCTCTAGCTGTTAAACTTGGGTTGTCTGCCATTACGGTATGGTATCCTACAAGAATGGCGTGTTCTTCAGTCCGCCATTTATGTGTTAATTGGCGGGAATATTTATTGGTAATCCAAACAGGCCTTTGCTTGGTTTTGGTTTTTGGAGCGATAAAGTTATCTTGAGTTTGCGCCCATTTTAATATGATATAAGGACGTTGTTTGTTATGGAAAGTAAAAAACCGTTTGTGATGGTTCTGGCATTTGTCTTCTAGAATACCAACAGTAACGTTGCAACCAGCGCTTTTTAACCTTTCAATGCCTTTTCCCGCAACTTTACTATGGGTATCTATTGTGCCAATTACTACGTTAGGAATGCCTTTTTCAATAATCAAATCGCTACAAGGAGGTGTTTTTCCATAATGGCTACAAGGTTCTAAAGTCACATAAAGCGTGGCTGTTTTTAAAAGCGATTGGTCTTTAACAGATGTAATGGCGTTTACTTCGGCGTGTGCTCCACCATAAGGACTCGTGAAACCTTCACCAATAATATGATTGTTATGCGTGATAACACAACCTACCATTGGGTTTGGTCTAGTGGTTCCTAGGCCATTTTTGGCAATCTCTATACAGCGTTTTATGTATTTTTCGTGTATCTTCACGGCGGTAAAAATACCATTTTAAAGTGAGCAAAGATAATATAGTTATAAGAGAAATTACTAAGGCCGATGATAAACAGATAGCTACGGTAATTCGTGAGGTTCTTGTTGAGTTGGGAGCGCCCAAAGTAGGGACAGCTTATGAAGATGCTGCCTTAGACTGTATGACGGAAACGTATAGTAATCCAAAATCCATATATTTTGTGATTGATGCCGACGGGAAAATTATTGGTGGTGCGGGAATTGCGCCTTTGGAAGCTGTTGAAGGCAATGTTTGTGAGTTGCAAAAAATGTATTTCTTACCAGAAGCGCGTGGCACAGGTTTAGGCAGCAAAATGATGCAAACCTGCTTAGAAAAAGCTAAAGCATTAGGGTTTAAACAATGTTATCTTGAAACCTTGCCTTATATGACATCAGCTACAAAACTGTATGCCAAAACAGGGTTTAAACTTCTGGAAAAGCCGCTAGGAAATACAGGTCATTATTCGTGTAATGTTTGGATGATTAAAACATTATGATTCTTAAAGAAATTCACCATATATATCACAACGAGCTCGATACTATTTATGGCTCAGATGAAGTTGATAGTTTTTTCTATTGGTTAATTGAGCATTACTTTCAATTTAATAGACTAACTCTGGCTTTGGAGCCTCAATTAGCGTTAACAAAAATAGAAGAACAGCCGTTGTTTGAGGCGCTAAGTCGATTGAAAAACCAAGAACCCATTCAGCATATTATTGGTGAAACCGAGTTTTTTGGATTGCCTTTTAAAGTAAACCAACACACCTTAATTCCACGACCAGAAACCGAAGAATTGGTACAATGGATTATTAAATCTCATTCAGAACGAAGTGAAGAATCTCAATTAAAAATCCTAGACATCGGTACTGGAACAGGCTGCATTGCTATTTCCTTGGCCAAGCAGTTGCCAAATGCCCAGGTGTTTGGTTTGGATGTTTCAGAAAACGCTTTAAAAATTGCGCAACAAAACGCTGAAATAAATCAAGTAAATATATCGTTTTTACAAGGCAATATTTTAAATAAAGACGAAAGTCTTTCGGTATTAGGTGATGCATCTAAATTCGATATCATTGTATCTAATCCGCCATATGTGCGTGAATTGGAAAAAAAGGATATGAAAAAAAACGTTCTGGATTACGAACCCGATTTGGCACTATTTGTAGAAGATAACAATCCGCTCGTGTTTTATGAAACCATAACACAATTGGCTGTTGATAAGTTGAAACCTAACGGGCAATTATTCTTTGAAATAAATCAATATCTTGGCGCAGAAATGCAACAAATGGTCAAAACATATCCGTTTAAACACATAGAATTACGACAAGATATGTTTGGTAACAACAGAATGTTGAAAGCAGAAATACAATAACCACAACAATTTCAATGAGTCAAAACATACAACAACAAATACAACAACTTCGCGACGAATTACGAGAGCATAATTACAACTATTATGTGTTGGACAATCCGGTTATAAGTGATTATGATTTCGATATGAAATTGAAGCAACTTCAGGAACTGGAAGCCAAATATCCTGAGTTTTACGATGCCAATTCCCCAAGTTTGCGTGTTGGAGGAGAAGTGACCAAAAACTTTGAAACTGTGGTACACGAGTCCAGAATGTACTCGTTGGATAATTCGTATTCCAAAGAAGATCTAGAAGATTGGGAAACACGTATTAAAAAGTTGGTTGATGGTGACGTAATGTATACCTGTGAGTTGAAATATGATGGCGCTTCAATGAACCTAACCTACGAAAACGGAACATTGGTAAAAGCGGTAACACGAGGCGATGGGTTTCAAGGTGATAATGTTACAGCCAACGTAAAAACTATTAAATCGGTGCCATTACAGTTGCGTGGTGATTATCCAGATAAATTTGAAATACGCGGTGAAATTGTGTTGCCTATTGAAGGGTTTCTTAAAATGAATGAAGCCAGAATAGAAATAGGCGAAGAACCATACCGGAATCCGCGAAACACGGCTTCTGGAAGTTTAAAACTTCAAGACAGTGCCGAGGTAGCCAAACGTCCGTTGGAATGTTTGTTGTATAGTTTAAAAGGGCGTCATTTAGGTGTAGATACACAGTTTGAAAGTTTACAAAAGGCACGCGATTGGGGATTTAAAGTACCAAGTGAAGCCCGTTTGGTAAAATCCATTGACGAGGTTCTAGAGTATATAAACTATTGGGACGAGCATCGCCACGAACTCCCTTACGAAATTGATGGCGTGGTTGTTAAGGTGAATAGTTTTTATCAACAAGAGGAGCTAGGTTATACAGCCAAAGCACCGCGCTGGGCAATGGCCTATAAATTTAAGGCAGAGCAAGTTTCAACACGATTAAATGAAATTACGTATCAAGTAGGTCGCACAGGAGCCATCACACCAGTGGCTAACTTAGAGCCTGTAGAGTTGGCGGGAACAACCATAAAACGCGCCTCGTTACATAATGCCGATCAAATTGCTAAGTTAGATGTAAGAGAAGGCGATGAGGTATTTGTTGAAAAAGGCGGTGAGATTATTCCAAAAATTATTGCTGTCGATTTTACAAAACGCCCAGAACATTCGCAACCTACACAATATATTACACAGTGTCCAGAATGTGATACAGGATTAGTACGTCAAGAAGGCGAAGCGCAGCATTACTGCCCTAATTATAATGGATGCCCTCCGCAAATTATTGGGCGCATACAACATTATATTTCCAGAAAAGCAATGGATATTGAAGGTTTAGGAGGCGAAACGGTGGCCTTATTGGTTAATGCTGGTCTTATAAATAACTATTCAGATTTGTACGAGTTAACCGTAGAACACGTTTTGCCGTTGGAACGTATGGCGCAAAAAAGTGCCGAAAATCTGGTTAATGGTATTGAAGCATCAAAACAAATTCCTTTTGAACGCGTATTGTATGCTTTGGGAATAAGGTATGTAGGTGAAACTGTGGCCAAAAAATTGGCGAAGCATTATAAATCTATTGATGCGCTATCAAATGCCACACAAGACAATCTTGTAAATGTTGATGAAATAGGCGAGAAGATAGCCGAAAGTGTCGTGGACTTTTTTAATTCTGAACAAAACCAATTGATTATAGAGCGCTTAAAATGCTTTGGTGTGCAATTGGAGCTTTCAGCTGAAACTTTAGCCAATCAAACCAATAAGCTAGAAGGTGAAACATTTGTGGTTTCCGGTGTTTTCGAGACCGTATCGCGTACCGAGCTTAAAAAGTTAATTGAAGATAATGGCGGGAAAGTCTCATCTTCAATATCTTCCAAAACCTCTTTTGTTGTGGCGGGTGATAAAATGGGGCCTAGTAAGAAAGCTAAGGCCGAAAAATTGGGGGTTTCTATTATATCAGAAATAGATTTTTTCGGCAAATTGAAATAATTTTCTTACAAACAATATTGTTTAGGGTTTTAAAATCGGATAAAAAGCATTTTTTTACCGATAAATAGCAATAATATGTGTATATTTGTTTCATAAAGTAACTGCTATTTATGAATAAATCGAATATATTAGGAGGGCTAATTATAATACTAGTCGTACTATTTTTTTGGCTCGATTTTTATGATGAATTTATGCTGTCTAATATGGCTAGGTCTTTAATTGTCCCGATTTTCACATTGCTGTATTTTACAAAAGTAATTCGAAAACCAAAGTTTTTTACATGGTTTTTAATTTTATTTTCAATTTCAGAGATAACGTATTTTATTGATTATTTTTTAGTTACCGATTTTCAACTTGATATGTATTATACTTTTGGAAATCTATTTTACATTGCGGCTTATAGTTGTTTGATTTATCATGTGTATAAAACTATAAATGTTAAAAGGATTTTGACTAATTACAAAATTCACTTAATTATTTTGGGGCTATTAAATGCCTATATAATATATGTTTTATTAACAATAGTTAAGCCATACACATTTGGTTCTTATATTTTTTACATAGAATTTTTGTATAATATAGTTATGTTGTCATTATTAACTATATCGTTACTATCTTATTTTAATAAGGACAATAAGAAGTCTCTTTTTATGTTTTTTGGCTCATTAAGTATTGTTTTTTCTGAAGTTATACAAGTCGCTTATTTTTATATAAGTGAAAAGTATTTATTAAATGTAATGTCTGGCTTGCTTTTTATTATGGCCTTTTGGTTTTATTACCTATACTCTAGGACTAAGAATGAAAATACATTTAAATTATCTAGTCAAGTGTAAACATTAGCTTCTTATTTTAATAGTACATCAGGAGTTGTTTTAGATGTTCTTCTCTTTTATGCTTAAGAAAGATATTTTAGAATCTTGTATTTAACCCGATTTACTCAAATTAATAATAAATTTTAACATTATTATCGATGAAATGCATTAATCTGTCGATATAAAAGCATATATTTGTTTTACCTACTTATACTAATCTACCATGATAAATTGGCTTAAATCAAGTTACAATACGTTTTCTTTATGTGTTATTGTAACAATATTATTGCTTAATGTTTTTGCGTTACTAAATAGTAACGATACCATACTACGTTTTTTTAAACCATTATTAATACCTGCATTTTTAATGTATTTGTTTATCAAGAATAACTATGTGAACAAAGCATTAATTATATTTTTTGTGTTTTCTTTTTTAGGAGATTCTATCTCTGCTCTTTATAATGGAAGTCAGGCTATTAAATATGCAAATCTATCATATTTTATAAGCTATTTAAGTTTGATGGTTCTTGTGTTATCAAAATTAAAGTCTATAAAACTTGATAAGATTATAGGTGTTTATCTTTTTGTGGTTTTCTTTATAAATTCTTACTTTTTATACGAATTATTTTTAATATTAAAGGCTAATATTACCGATATAGCTGAGGTTAATTTGTTTGTGTTAAAAAGTGTGTCGCTTACCATTTTATCGTTAGTATCTTTTGTGGTTTACTTAACTAAGGATACTAAACAATCCATAATATTTTTAGTTATGGCGTTATGTTTTGTGTTTTCAGATGTGCTGTTCTATATTACAAATTATTATATTTATAATTGGAGTTTTGCCGTTTTAGAGCGTGTGTTACACGTATTTGGAATATTTTTCTTATTTGGTTATGTTGTTTCTGAAAACCGGATAAAGGTGAAACAAAAACAAGAGAGCTACAACGAGATTACCTTAAGAGAAAATGCATTGACTTAAACAATTATAGAAGCACCGTCGGCACTTTTATTTTTATCGCTATCAAAGAAAAAGTCTACTCTTCCTAAGTTTATACCATAGCAACCTACTTGGTTAACCAGTACATTTTTTCCTTCACTATTTTTGGTAACCGTAGGTTTAGGTAAAAATGTATGCGTATGTCCACCAATTATTAAGTCGATGTCCTTTGTTTTTTTGGCTACAATTAAATCGCTTACTTTTGTTGAATCATCACCGTAATAATACCCTAAATGCGATAAGCATATAACCAAATCACATTGTTCTTCGGTTTTTAAAATACGGCTCATGTCTTGAGCAATTTCAATAGGGTCAAGATACTTTGTTTCTTTATACATGGCTTTATCAACTAATCCACTAAGTTGAATACCTAAACCAAAAACACCAATTTTTAAATGCTCTTTTTTAAATACTTTATAGGGTTTAACATGGGTATCCATAACGGTGTTTGAGAAGTCGTAATTGGCAGATAGAAAATCGAATTTGGCGTGGGGGAGTTGGGCGTATAAACCATCAATCCCATTATCGAAATCATGATTTCCTATTGTGGCAGCATCATATTTTAACTTACTCATTAGTTTAAACTCAAGTTCACCTCCATAATAATTAAAGTATGGTGTACCTTGAAAAATATCACCAGCGTCCAAGAGTAAGGTGTTGGGATTTTCTTGCCTTATCGATTGTATTAAACTAGCGCGTCTTGCTACACCGCCTTTGTTAGGGTTTCTACCGTCTTCAGGACCAAAAGGATCAATATGGCTATGTACATCGTTGGTATGTAGAATAGTAATTTTAGTTGTGTTTGCTGCCGAAGAGAAAGATTGTAATCCTAATCCGCCAAGTGAAATTAACGTGGTTGCTGCAGCTGTTTGGTTAATGAAATCTCTACGCTTCATAAATTAATTGTCAAGTTTAATAAATCGATCATCAATAGTTGGGTTTATGGTGTCTTTTTTATAAAAATAGTCTAAAAGGGCATTTCTTATTTTATAATCAAGCACATAAAGCGAATCGTTAGGTTTAAAAAATGTCATGTGATCACCGCCATTATATAAGTAATCGTTTGTAGCTACATAATAGGTTTGTAAAGTATCTATAGGTTTACCGTTAATAAGAGCTTCTTTTAAATTGTAGTCGGCATCAACCGTAAGCTTTAAGCCTGTAATAGGATGTGCTCGTTTAGCTTTGGTTAAGTAATTTATTAGTTGTTTTACATTTTTTCCGCTTAAAGCAACGACTACAATGCTGTTTTCAAAAGGCATAATATTGAAAGCCGTTCGCTTTGTAACATTCCCTTTTGATATGATAGCACGAATACCACCATGATTTACTAAAACTAAATCAATATTTTTAGCTGTTCTTTGTTTAAACACAGGGTTTGCTTGTTCGTAAATGGCATCGGCAAATAAATTTCCAATAGCGGTATTTAGCTCTCCATCAGATTTTGAATATGTATCAACAGCGTAAGCTATTACGCTATCTAAATCTTTGTTAATATGGTTTCTATATGGGGTAATTATACCTTCAATTTCAGTATGGCTTTTTAAGCTATCTGTAATAGGAAGGAGTTTTCCTTCAATGCGTGTTAAGTGCTTATTTTCTTGCTTACAGCTAAATACAGATAGGAGTAGCAGAAAGAAGCAAATTGGTGTGAATTTCATGGGTTATTTAACAATCTTTTGTGATTAGTTTTAACTACTTTTGTACAAAGTATAAAGATAGCATGATTTTAAAGGGTTTTAAAGAAAAATCTATTAAAAAGCAGTTAAATTTAATTTTAAAATCTCCTAACACAAGTTTTAAAGAAACACCTATTGAAAATATGGGGATTATTTTTAATGCTGATGAAACAATAGATTTTGAAGGTTTAAAATCGCTAAGTAATGTTATTGGGGTTAAGCCAAACAAATTAAAAGTTATTGCATTTACACCTCAAAAAAAAGACATGACATACTCTTGGGATACCTGTTTTAACCCCAAAGATTTTTCTTGGAATGGGAAAGTAATTAATTCAGAATTACAAACATTTATTGATACAGATTTTGATATTTTAATTAGCTTTTATAAACAAGATATTTTAGAATTACGTTATATAACAGCAGCCTCAAAAGCAAAATTTAAAGTTGGCGTTTACCTGCAAGACGAGCGTTTAAACGATTTAATTATAAAAACCAATCTAAACCAATTAGAAAGTTTTAAAACCGAATTATATAAATACCTAAAAGTACTAAATAAAATAACACATGACTAACAAATTTGAAGGTACTGGTGTTGCTTTAATAACACCATTTAAAGAAGATTTAAGTGTGGATTTTGATGCACTTTCAAAACTTGTTGATTACAATATTGAAAACGGCACAAACTACTTAGTTGTAAGTGGAACAACGGGAGAAAGTGCCACGATTTCTAGAGAAGAAAAAAAGGCCATTTTAGATGCTGTAGTAAAAACAAACAATAAACGCGTCCCTATTGTTTTAGGAATTGGCGGTAATAATACAGCCTCGGTTATAGAAGAAATCACTTCAGCCGATTTAAGTGATGTTGATGCTTTATTGTCGGTGTCGCCATACTACAGCAAACCAACTCAAGAGGGAATTTATCAACATTTTAAAGCAGTATCTCAAGCATCACCTAAGCCTATTATTCTTTATAATGTACCAGGAAGAACAGCATCAAACATGCTGCCAGAAACCACTTTAAGATTAGCAAGAGATTTTGAAAATATTATTGCGGTAAAAGAAGCAGGGAATAACGTACAACAATATCTAGAATTAATAAGAAATAAGCCAGAAGGATTTTCTATTATTTCTGGTGATGACGATCTTGCATTAGGTGTTGTTTTAGCAGGTGGCGCTGGTGTTATTTCTGTTATAGGTCAAGCATTCCCTAAAGAGTTTGCTAACATGATTCAATTAGGATTAAATCGTGATGTTGATGAAGCCTACAAGCTACATTTTAAGTTAATGGATATTATGGGACATATTTTTTCTGAAAATAACCCTGCTGGTATAAAAGCTGTTTTAGCACAAAAAGACTTATGTAAACCAGATGTAAGATTACCATTAGTTCAAGCCAGTAACACATTAAAAAAGCAAATAGCAGATTATATAAAAAGCTTCTAAACGTTAAATTAAATTTAAACCCTAGTTATCATAGTGTTTAAACTTTACCTTAGCCCAAGAAAAATATTTTTAAATTCCATAATAATAAATTAGCTTTGCAGTCTGTTTTTTAACAATGAAGAAACTTTTTTACATATTTATAACGTTCACAATTTTAACCTCTTGCAGCGAATACCAAAAGGCATTAAAGTCAGAAGAGGTTTCAGAGAAATTTAAAGTAGGAGAAGCCCTTTACAATAAAGGGAAGTATGCTAAAGCCAATAAGCTTTTCGAGCAAATTATTCCTAGCTATAGAGGGAAACCCCAAGCAGAAAAGTTAACGTACTTAAATGCTATGGCTTACCATAAAATGGATGAGTATTATTTGGCAGGCTATCATTTTGATAGGTTTGTATCGGCATATCCTAATAGCGAAAAAGTAGAAGAAGCCGCTTTTTTAAGTGCCAAAAGTACGTATATGTTGTCTCCTGTGTATTCAAAAGCACAAATAGACACAAAAGATGCTATTGATAAATTTCAGCAATTTATTAACTTATATCCAGAATCTGAATATTTGCCAGAAGCCAATAAGTTAGTAAAAGAATTAGACTATAAATTAGAACTTAAAGCTTTTGAGATAGCCAAACAATACAATAAAATTGCTGGTTACACAGGCGATTACGAAGCACCTATAAAAGCTTTCGATAATTTTATTTTCGATTTTCCTGGTTCAAGCCTAAGAGAAGACGCCTTGTATTACAAGTTAGATTCGGCATATAATTTAGCGATGAATAGTGTTGAATCCAAAAGACAAGAGCGTTTAGAAAATGCCAAAACGTACTATAGTTCTTTCAAAAAAAGCTATTCAGAATCTGAATATATTGAAGATGCCGATAGAATGATAGTTGATATTAATAACGAATTGAAAAAATACAATACCAAAAGCTAAATTTCAAGATAATGGATGTAAAGAAAATTAAAGCACCTGCTAGTACAGTTACCTATAATAGAAATGAAATTGATGCCCCAACAAATAATATTTATGAGGCTATTTCTGTTATTGCTAAAAGAGCAGATCAAATTAACTCAGAGATTAAAAAAGAGTTAATAGAGAAACTTGAAGAATTTGCTACGTATAATGATAGCCTAGAGGAAATTTTTGAAAACAAAGAGCAAATAGAGGTATCTAGATTTTACGAGAGATTACCAAAGCCTCATGCCTTAGCTGTACAAGAGTGGTTAGATGATAAAATCTACTACAGAAATACAGAAGACGATACTAAGGAATAAGTTAGATATATGTCTATTTTAAGCGGAAAAAACATTCTTTTAGGCATAAGTGCTGGAATTGCCGCTTACAAAACAGCTACATTGGTTCGGCTTTTTATTAAAGCTGGAGCCAATGTGAAAGTTGTTTTAACACCTTCCGCAAAAGATTTTGTTACGCCATTAACATTATCTACACTATCCAAAAATCCAGTACACTCTTCGTTTACTAATGAAGACGATGATAACGACACATGGAATAACCATGTAGAGTTAGGTCTATGGGCAGATTTTATGGTTATTGCCCCAGCAACAGCCAATACTATGTCTAAAATGGCCAATGGTACTTGCGATAACTTATTACTAGCAACATATTTATCAGCAAAATGCCCTGTGTATTTTGCGCCTGCTATGGATTTAGATATGTACAAACACGCTTCAACTAAAAACTCCTTAAAAACCTTACAAGACTTTGGAAATATTCTAATTCCTGCCGAAAGTGGCGAATTAGCTAGTGGGTTAGTAGGTGAAGGTAGAATGGCAGAACCAGGACATATTATATCATTTATTGAGAATGATATTTTAGAGAAACTTCCCTTAAAAGGAAAAACCGTTTTAATTACAGCTGGCCCAACTTACGAAGCTATAGATCCTGTTAGGTTTATAGGAAATCATTCTAGTGGAAAAATGGGCTTTGAAATAGCAAAAACAGCAGCAAATTCAGGGGCTAATGTTGTATTAATAACAGGACCAACAAACCAAAGTGTTGCTCATAACCTAATTAAGGTCATTCCTGTAGTTAGTGCAGAACAAATGTATCAAGAGGCGCATAATTATTTTGATAATTGCGATATTGCTATTCTTGCTGCAGCCGTATCAGACTACAGACCAAAACACGTTGCTAACCAAAAGATAAAAAAGAACACCAATAACTTGGTGTTAGAATTGGTTAAGAATAAAGATATTTTGGCTTCGTTAGGTGAAATAAAACAACAACAGTTTTTGGTTGGATTTGCTTTAGAAACCAATAATGAGTTAGAAAACGCAAAACAAAAGCTTAAAAAGAAAAATTTAAATTTAATTGTATTAAATTCGTTAAACGATAAAGGTGCTGGTTTTAAATCGCAAACAAATAAAATTACCCTTATCGATAATAAAGAACGTATTTCTGAGTTTGAATTAAAATCTAAAGCAGACGTAGCTGTAGATATTTTAAACGAAATAATAAGTCAACTTAATGAATAAAATACTTACCGTTTTATTACTGTTTTTGTCTTTATCAGCGACATCTCAAGAGCTTAATTGTAGTGTTGTTGTTAATGCACAGCAAACAGGTAATCAAAACCTTCAAATTTTTAAAACCCTTGAGAAGCAACTTACAGAGTTTGTAAATAACACCGCGTGGACTAACAAAACGTTTGCCCCACAAGAGCGCATAAGTTGTGGTATTTTTATAAATATTACAGAGTATAATAACGATAATTACAAGGCAAGTATACAAGTTCAATCTTCAAGACCAGTTTATGGGTCAACTTATAGCTCGCCTGTTTACAATGTAAACGACAAAGACTTTGTATTTAAGTACCTAGAATTTCAAAACTTAATTTACAATCCTAATCAATTTCAATCCAACTTAGTCTCGGTATTAGCATTTCACATTTATATGGTTTTAGGTATAGATGCAGATACGTTTAAGCCTAATGGAGGCGATGAATATTTTAAACAAGCTCAAACTATTGTAAATTATTCGCAACAAGAAGGCTCGGCAGGTTGGCGATTGGAAGACGGCTTGCAATCTAGATTTGCTTTAATAGATAATATTAGATCCTCAACGTATAAGGAATATCGCGAAGTCATGTATGCTTATCATAGAGATGGATTGGATAATATGCAAAGCAATGTGAAAAAGGCCAAAATGAGCATAGTTTCTGCTTTAAATAGGTTTGACGAGCTTCATAAAAGACGCCCAAACTCTTATTTGTTACGTACCTTTTTCGATGCTAAAGCCGATGAAATAGAAGACATTTTTACCGATGGCCCAAGCGTGGAAATTACGGAACTTATGAGTACTTTAAATAGAGTAGCGCCAATGCATTCTAGTAAATGGCGCAATATTAAGTTTTAAATTTTTAGTGTTTTACGGTTTATAATTATATTAGTGTAATGCTAACATCACTTTCCATAAAAAATTACGCCCTAATTGAAAATCTTCAAGTCGATTTTACGCAAGGATTTACAATAATTACAGGTGAAACAGGTGCAGGAAAATCTATATTACTTGGTGGGTTATCGTTAATATTAGGCAAACGAGCCGATTTAAGCGCCATAAAAAATCCAGAAGAAAAATGTATTATCGAAGCTGAGTTTAACTTAGAACATTTAAACCTTAAGACACTTTTTAAAGCAGAAGATTTAGATTACGATCCGCTTACAATTATTAGGCGAGAAATCTTGCCATCAGGCAAATCTAGAGCCTTTGTTAACGATTCTCCCGTTAATTTAAGCAGTCTTCAAGTTTTAGGAAATCAACTAATCGATATCCATTCGCAACACGAAACGCTACAATTAGTCACTAACGATTTTCAGTTTCAAGTAATCGATGCTTTAGCCAAAAACACAAAAAATGTAACCTCTTATCAAACTCAATTAGAAGATTACAAACAGCTTAAAAAACAATTAGAGGAAAGAAAAGTACAAAAATCTAAAGCTGTAAAAGAGCACGATTATAACCTGTTTTTATTAAATGAGCTAGAAGAAGCTAATTTGGTTTCAGGTGAATTACAAGCTTTAGAAGAAGAATATGAAACACTAAATAATGTAGAGGAAATTCAAGAGAAGTTACTGCATTCGCATCAACTTTTAGAGAACGATCAGGCAAGTATTTTAGCTATGCTAAACGATTTAAAAAGTAACTTTCAAGACTTGTCTCAGTATTCCGAAAATTACAAAAATGTTGGTGAGCGTATTCAATCGGTTGCTATAGAGGTAGACGATATTTTTTCAGAGGTTGAAGCTTTTCAGGAGCATTTAGAAACAGATCCTAATAGACTACAACTTGTAAACGATAAATTACAAGTTATTAACGACCTAATGAAAAAACACTTGGTTGAGGATGTTGATGACCTTATCAAGGTTAAAAACAGCTTAGCTCAAAAAGTATCAGAAGGTGAAAGTTTAGATGAACATATCGAAGCTCTAGAGAAAGACATTGCACAAAAAGCTAAAAGCTTAAACAGGATTTCTCAAGACATTCATCAAAAAAGAGAAAAAGCTATTCCAAGTTTAATAAAACAATTGGAAACCCTTTTAGAGCAATTAGGTATGCCAAACGCCCAATTTAAAATTCAGGTGCAACCTACAGAAATCTTTTTACCAAATGGTAAAGACGAATTAGCCTTTTTGTTTACGGCAAACAAAGGTATGCCGTTTAATGAGCTTAAAAAAGCAGCTTCTGGAGGGGAGTTATCTAGAATTATGCTATCTATTAAATATGTATTGTCTAATTACATACAATTACCATCTATTATGTTCGATGAAATAGACACGGGTGTTTCTGGTGAAGTCTCTAACAAAATAGCCGAAATTATGCTTAAAATGAGCCAGAATATGCAAGTGTTTTCAATAACACATTTACCGCAAGTAGCAGCCAAAGGACACACACATTTTAAGGTGTTTAAAGACACTAAAAATAATAAAACAACCACGAATTTAATACAATTAAATCACGACGATCGTATTGTAGAAATAGCACAAATGCTTGGCGGTGTAGAAATTTCAAATTCTGCCCTAGCACATGCTAAACAATTATTGAATTAATACTATCTTTGAAATTTAAACAACGAATCAACAACAAGACTATGTCATATAATTTATTAAAAGGAAAGAAAGGAATCATTTTTGGTGCACTAGATGAAAACTCTATCGCATGGAAAACAGCACTTCGCGTACATGAAGAAGGCGGTGAGTTTGTATTAACAAACGCTCCTGTAGCCATGCGCATGGGGCAAATAAACAAACTAGCAGAACAAACAGGTGCGCAAGTTATTCCTGCCGATGCCACATCGTTAGAGGACTTAGAGAATTTAGTAGAAAAGTCTATGGAGATTTTAGGCGGAAAAATAGACTTTGTACTACACTCTATTGGGATGTCTATTAACGTTAGAAAAGGCAGACATTATACCGACCAAAATTACGACTGGACCCAAAAAGGAACCGATGTGTCGGCAACCTCTTTTCATAAAGTCATGCAAACCCTATACAAAAAAGATGCGATGAACAGCTGGGGAAGCATTATAGCTTTAACTTATATGGCAGCACAACGCGTTTTTCCAGATTATAACGACATGGCCGATAATAAAGCGCTATTAGAAAGTATAGCCAGAAGTTTTGGGTACTTTTTTGGTAAAGAAAAACAAGTACGCGTAAACACTATTTCGCAATCACCAACACCTACAACAGCAGGGCAAGGTGTAAAAGGATTTGATGGGTTTATTAGTTATGCCGATAAAATGTCGCCACTAGGAAATGCCAGTGCAATGGATTGCGCCAATTACATAGTAACTATGTTTAGCGATCTTACCAAAATGGTAACCTTACAAAACTTGTATCACGATGGTGGATTCTCTAATGTAGGTGTAAGTAACGAGGTTATGGAAGCCTTTACAAAAGATGCTTAATTAAATATTTTTTACATAAAAATTAAAAGGGAAACGTCACGTTTCCCTTTTTTTATTACCGTATTTTCACCGATTAAATATGTATTTTATCGATAAGACGTTTGTATTTGTTAATTTATCTAAAATTATCAATAATTTAACACTCTATTAATTAATTATTAACTGATAAAACTAAAACTAAATGAAAAAAATTACATTTTATTTATTTGCGCTTTTTGCTCTAGCCTTTTCGTGGCAGGGAATGGCGCAATCCACATGTACGCAGACATTTTCGGCTTCTGGTACAGATGATGGTCCTACAGTTCTGACAATTAATGCTGCTGATTTAACTTGTAATAACTCACAGACAATTCAAAGCTTACAGCTTGTCGATGCAGCGGATAGTTTGACAGCTGATTGTTCTACTGATGCATCAGATTGGTATGGCTTTGATCTATCTATTGATGGAGGAGCTGCTATTCCAGTTTGTGCTGCTGAAATTAATAACACAGATATTACAGGTTTTACCTCATTGACGATTACATCTCATGATGACGATGCTTGGAGTGATGATGTAACCATTACTATAGATGTAGAGGTTACTTATGAAACGCCAACATGTACCCCAGTTGTTGTAGATAGCTCTACAGTGGCTGACGATTGTGGAAACAGTGAATTTTCAGTAGATGTTGTAGTTTCTACAGTTGGAGATGGAACTTTTGTTTCAGATGGAACTAATACATTTCCAATTATTGCAGGAACAGTAACAGCTGGGCCGTATACTATTGGAGATACTGTAACCTTAACCGTACAACACTCTGATTCAGCTTGCGATTTTCCTTTAGGAGATTTTGAAACGGGCTGTGCTCTTCCTGGTGAAGTGTGTGAAAACTCAATTGTTGTTGGATCACTTCCTTACTCAACAACAGATGATACTTCTAATTACGGTGATGACTATGGTTCTGCAGACGATGCTTGTTCTTCATCCTCTTATCTTAATGGAGATGATGTAGTGTATAGTTTTACTCCAGCAACAGATATGTCAGTAAATATGACAACATCTGGGACAGGTACATGGGTTGGTTTATTTGTATATGAACAATGTCCATTTGTAACTTGTGTTGATTCAGATACTCAAAGTGGTGGAAACCCAAGCCTTCCTGAGGTTAGCTTAGTTGCAGGAACAACTTATTATATTGTAATTTCTACTTACCCATCACCTCAGAGTACGGCATACACATTAGATATTACAGAAAATACTTGTACGGCTGTTACAGCAGATTTTAATGTGGTTAGCGATTGCGACACAAGTGGTGGTTTTTATGTAGAAGTAGATGTGACAGATATGGGAAGTGCTACAGATTTAACGGTTTCAGACGATCAAGGAAGCCCATCTCAGCCTTTATCTGCAGTAGGAACTTTACAGTTTGGTCCTTATGTTAATGGAACAGATGTTGTAATTACTATTGATGATGATAACGATGATGGGTCTTGTACAGTAACTAGTTCAGCAGTCACCCAAACAGATTGCCCACCAGCAAACGATGATTTTGCCAATGCAGAAGCAGTAACTTGTGGTGGTACTTACACAGGAAGTACACAATTAGCAACCTTAGATGAAGATGATGCTCCAGATGGTTTTGGTGCAGATTTAGATGGACCAAATGTATGGTATAGTTATGATAGTAGTGTTGAAGGTGCTGCCGATGTTACTGTTAGCTTATGTGGGTCAGGATACGATACAGCTGTTTTAATTTATACAGGAACCTCTGGCAATTTAACAGTTGTAGCAGGAAACGATGATTTTTGTTCGCTACAATCTGAAGCAACTTTTACTGCCGATGGAACCCAAACATATTATATTACTATAAATGGATATAGTTCTACAAGTACAGGTAGTTATACAATGGATGTTACTTGCGAAGCGTCTTGTACACCAGCTCAAGCCAATCAAGATTGTGCTAGTGCCATAGCAATGGCTGTAGATGGTAATACAAATACCGTAGATAACACTTGTGCTTCTGTAAATGCAGAACAAACCTCTTGTGATACTTTTGGAACTATTGCAGATATTTGGTATACTTTTGAAGTACCTGCTAGTCAAGAAGTTGAAATTACAACAACATTAGGCACAGCAACAGCTGCTCATGTAGCAGTGTATAGTGGTACATGTGGAGCTTTAGTAGGTGAAACTTGTAGTGATGGTACAGCTGAAGCTAGCGTATCGTTATCAGGCTTAACTGCTGGAGAAACATACTATTTACAACTATGGAATAATGGCTCTGAAGAAGGTACATTTGATGTAGTGTTATCAGACCCTACTATGAGTGTAGATAACTTTAGCTCAGACGCATTATTCACATATTACCCTAACCCAGTAAACAATATGTTAAGCTTAAAAGCACAAAGCAACATAAGTAACGTATCTGTTTATAACATGTTAGGTCAAGAAGTAATAAGAACAGCACCTAATACAGTATCAAACGATGTAAACATGAGCGAATTACAAGCTGGTGCTTACTTTGTAAAGGTAACTGTAAACGGAGCAACAGAAACTATTAGAATTATTAAGAAATAATTTTAAGAAACTATAAGTTTTATAAAGCCACTCAGTACTGAGTGGCTTTTTTTATATTATGCTGTATAGTGACTAGTCAGTTAGAGGTGTGTAATATTCTGTTTACTAGTTATTTGTGTTTTTAGTCGAAAAAAAACGTATCTTATCGATTTTTATTAAAAAACAATTAATAGCTTTTTTTTTGTT
This sequence comes from Mangrovimonas cancribranchiae, assembly GCF_037126245.1. Classification (NCBI taxonomy): domain Bacteria; kingdom Pseudomonadati; phylum Bacteroidota; class Flavobacteriia; order Flavobacteriales; family Flavobacteriaceae; genus Mangrovimonas; species Mangrovimonas cancribranchiae. The sequence goes on along the minus strand of NZ_CP136925.1, from coordinate 1,647,635 downwards.
GTTAAATTAAAATCAATTAATCAATTCTTTAACCTTAAAACCAATTAATTATGAGAAAAATTACGTTTTGCTTTTTAGTGTTATGTTGTGTTGCTTTTTCGTGGCAGAGTATGGCACAATGCGATTTTGATGGTAATCAATATCCAGCTGATCCAGTAATATTAACCAATGATGGTTCAGCAGAGGAAATAAGTGGTTGTAACTATTTTGGAGAGTATTCAGTTGTACAAAACTTAAATATTGGTGATGAATACGTTTTTGATGCTGATGGTGGTTATGTTACGATTATAGATGGAGCAGATGGTGCTACAGTATTAGCTAATGGTGCTTCACCATTAACATGGACAGCAACTGCAACAGATGTTGAGGCGCATTGGGCTGCTGATGCTGCTTGTGGGACTGATTTTAGTTGCCACGTGACCTCAGTTACCAATAATGATGGCGCACCAGGTGCAGAGCCTGACTGTGCAACAACTCCAACCCCAGCTGTAGGAGCTACAGATGTTACTGTAGGAAATACAACCTTATCTTGGATGGCACCTACTACAGGACCAACACCAACAGCTTATTATATTTATGAATATGATGATGAGTTTGGGACAAATCCTGGGTTAATAGGAACGGTTACAACTACTTCTATGGATGTTACTATTAATGTTTATGAAACAACGATTTATTGGGCAGCTATTCCTGTAAATGTATCAACAGAAGCAACAGGATGCGATGTTTGGAGCTTTACAACAGAGGCGACACCACCACCACCAGCAAACGATGATTTTGCTAATGCACAAGCCGTAACTTGTGGTGGTAATTATACAGGAAGCACCGACCTTGCAACCTTAGATGAAGATGACGCACCAGATGGTTTTGGTGCCGATATGGATGCTCCAAATGTATGGTTTAGTTACGATAGTAGTGTAGAAGGTGCTGCTGACGTGACAATCAATTTATGTCCTTCAGATTATGACACCTCATTTTTAGTATACACAGGGACATCAGGAAATTTAACATTAGTAGGAGGTAATGATGATAACAATGTAGAATGTACAAGCGGAACAAGATCTTATGGTTCTTTTACTGCCGATGGTACACAAACATACTATATAGCAGTTGAAGGTTGGAATTCAACTAGTACAGGGATTTTCGATATGACAATTACTTGCGAAGCGTCTTGTACACCAGCTCAAGCCAATCAAGATTGTGCTAGTGCCATAGCAATGGCTGTAGATGGTAATGCTAATACCGTAGATAATACTTGTGCTTCTGTTAATCCAGAACAAACCTCTTGCGATTCTTTTAGTAGTATTGCAGATATTTGGTATACTTTTGAAGCTCCAGCAAGTGGAGAGGTTGATATTGCAACTACTTTAGGAACTGCAACAGCAGCTCATGTAGCAGTGTATAATGGTGCTTGTGGTACTTTAGGAGAGGAAGATTGTAGTTCTGCAGATGAAGTGTCTTTATCTCTAACAGGTTTAACTGCTGGAGAAACATACTATTTACAACTATGGAACAATGGCTCGGAAGAAGGTACATTTGATGTAACGTTATCAGACCCTACAATGTCTATAGAAGACTTTGGGTTAAGTACATTATTTACCTATTACCCTAACCCAGTAAACAATATGTTAAGCTTAAAAGCACAAAGCAATATAAGCAACGTATCTGTGTATAATATGTTAGGACAGGAAGTAATTAGAACAGCGCCTAATACAGTAACAAACGATGTAAACATGAGCGAACTACAAGCTGGTGCTTACTTTGTAAAGGTAACTGTAAACGGAACAACAGAAACTATTAGAATTATTAAGAAATAATTTTAAGAAACTATAAGTTTTATAAAGCCACTCAGTACTGAGTGGCTTTTTTATGCTTATTAGTGTTTAGTAGAAGAAATTACTATTACTTTAATTACCTTTGTTTTTATGTCAGAAATCACATATTCTTTTATTATACCAGTTTATAATAGGCCAGAGGAAATTAAAGAACTTTTGGAGAGTTTTACCGCTTTTAAAACTGAAATTCCTTTCGAAATTGTTATTGTAGAAGACGGTTCTGATAATAAGAGTGATTCTGTTATTAAGCTTTATGAAAATCATTTAGATATCTCCTACTATTACAAGACAAATAGTGGTCCTGGCGATTCTAGAAATTATGGTATGTTAAAAGCTAAAGGGAATTATTTTATTATTTTAGATTCTGATTGTATTTTACCTAATCACTATTTAAACGCTGTAGATAAGAGTTTAAAAACCCATTTTGTACATTGTTTTGGTGGGCCAGATGCCGCACATAAGTCGTTTTCTAAGCTTCAAAAAGCGATAGATTTTTCAATGACATCATTTATAACTACAGGAGGAATAAGAGGAAGTAAACGAAGTGTAAATAAATTTCAGCCTAGGAGTTTTAATATGGGGCTCTCAAAAGAAGCGTTTTTGAAAACCAAAGGGTTTGGAAACATCCATCCTGGCGAAGATCCCGATTTAACAATAAGACTTTGGCGTTTAGGTTTTGATACTAAATTAATCCCAGAAGCATTTGTATACCATAAACGCCGTATATCGTGGCGTAAGTTTTATAAGCAAGTCAATAAGTTTGGCCTTGTTAGACCAATATTAAATAAGCGTTATCCTGAAACAAGCAAATTAACCTATTGGTTGCCTACATGTTTTATGCTAGGACTGGTGTTAGCTATAATATTAACTTTTTTTGAATGTTATATTCCGTTAAGTGCGTATGGTTTTTATTTTGCACTCGCTTTTGTGCTTGCTTTGGCTAAAACAAAGCATATTGGGGTAGCCATTTTAGTTATGTTTGCGATATGTATTCAATTTTTCGGATACGGGATAGGATTTTTAAAATCCACTTGGTTAGTAGGCATACTTTCTAAATCGCCAGAACGTATATTTCCTAATTTGTTTTTTAAGGTATGATAAGAATAATACGAACAAAGTTAATCTCTGCTATAAAGAGTAAACGCATTAATGTGTTTTTACTGTTTGTAGTCTTGTCTTTTATTACGCTTTTACTTTTAAAGTTGTCTAATACCTATACCAAAACAATAACGTTTAATATTACTAAAAAAGAGGTTCCGGAAGCCTATGTAATTGTTAACGATAGTTCACATGCTCTGGAAATAACATTAAAAACTAATGGCTTTAATTTATTACAATATTATTTGTCAAGACCAAAAGTAACTGTAGATTTTAAAAACGACATAACCCAAACCGATAGTTTATATATTTGGAGTAAATCAACTTTTTTTTCAAAATTAAATCAACAATTTGATAAAGATATAGAGCTGTTAAATGTAACACCAGACACTTTAAAATTTCGTTTTGATAAAAATGAAGTAAAGAAGATTCCTGTTAAACTAAATTCAAATATTAGTTTTAGTCCTGGATACGATTTATTTAAACCTATTGTTCTAGATCCAGATTCAATTAAAGTTATTGGTCCACAAGTTTTAGTAGATAAAATACACGCCATCGAAACAGATTCAGTAACTTTATTAGATGTTAAAAATACCCAACAAAAAAAAGTAAAGCTTAAGCTACCTAAAAACGCTAATGAAAACTTAATTTTTTCGAACAATACGATAAATATTAATATAGAAGTAGATAAGTTTACCGAAGGGCATTTAAAAGTACCCGTAAGTATTATTAATGTTCCAGAAAACATCACACTTAAATACTTCCCAAAAAAAGTGAATATATCTTATTACACGAGCTTAACACATTTTAAAGATATAAAACCGAAAGACTTTTTGGTGGTTTGCGACTATAATCAAATTAATGAAAACCAAACCATATTAACCCCCAAAGTTACCAGAAAACCAAAACAAGTAAGACACGTTAAGGTAGATCAAGCACAAATAGATTTTATTATAGTACAATGATTATAGTAGGAATAACAGGAGGCATAGGAAGCGGAAAAACAACCGTAGCTAAAATTTTTCAAGAAAAGTACGGTATACCAGTTTATATTGCAGATGACGAGGCTAAGCGTTTAATGAATGATTCCAAAATTATTAAACAAGAGTTAATAGCGTTATTTGGAGAAAAGGCGTACAAAGAAGGTCAACTAAATAAAGCATATTTATCACAAGAAATATTTAATGATAAATCTAAGCTAAAAAAAATGAATGCGATTGTGCACCCTAGAGTTGCTCAACATTTTAAAAATTGGGTAGACAAGCAACAAGCGCCATACGTTTTAAAAGAAGCTGCTATTTTATTCGAGTCTGGAAGCTATAAACAATGCGATTATGTTATAACAGTAACCGCACCACTGTCAATGCGTGTAGAAAGAGTGTTAAAACGAGATAATACCACCAAAGAAAAAGTGCAATCTATTGTAGAGAACCAATGGAGCGACGAAAAAAAAATAAAGCTTTCCAATTTTGTAATTGTTAATAAAGCATTTGAAAAAACACGAGAACAAGTCCACGAAACCCACTCTAAAATTCTTAACTTAATAGGGTAATCCACAAAATTTAACATTTTTGTTAATGTAAGGTTAAATGCTACAGAGACTAAATGTTAAAATCTTAATTTTGACTGATGAGCAGAAAGTTATTCATCATACTCGTGTTATTAATGAGTTTATCGTTAATAGGCATCATATTTGTACAAGCCTATTATATTAATAACTCTATAAAAAACGAGGAAGAGCAGTTTACATTTAATGTAAAAAAAGCGCTTACTTATACCTCGAAAGCCATAGAGGATCGCGAGTTTAGAGAGCACATGGTGAAATTCGAAAAAATGTTCTCAGATGGTGTTGTGGTTGATACCACAGGCTACAGAGAATTATATTTTAAAACCGATGACCCGGGCTCAGACGACGTACTAATTTATAGAAATAGTGTTTTAGAAGAAAACTATAAACTCTCATCATCGATCTTTGACATAGGTTTAGATAGTATTAATATTATAAAAGTATTAAGTGAGCGAAAAACCAATATAATAAGAGGCAATAATATTGATGCCATGATGCTAGATATAGGAAATCTAACACGTAGTAAAGAAGTGTTTTACGACGATGCTTACAAAGATTTATCCTACAGAGTACCCATTCATAAACGCGTATCAAAAGCAGAAATAAACAGGTTTCTTAAAAAGAAATTAGCCGAAGATGGGGTGAAATTAGATTACGAATTTGCTATATACAGTAATAATTTAGCAACAAAAGTACAAACAAACGATTTCGAGCTTCAAAAAGCATCAACCTTTGGCGTACCTATTTTTAAAAATGAAAACGATTTAAACAACTATCAATTATTAGTAAACTTCCCTAATAGGAATAAGTTTTTACATTCATCAATAATAAAAATGACGTTGTTATCTATAATCTTTACCTCAATTATAGTTATTGCTTACACAAGTGCCTTAATGCAATTATTAAAGCAACGAAAGATTTCCGAAATAAAATCGGATTTCATTAATAATATGACGCACGAATTTAAAACGCCAATAGCAACCATAAATTTAGCGTTAGATGCCATAAAAAATCCTAAAATTATAGATGATAAAGACAAAGTCATGCGTTATTTAAACATGATTAAAGATGAAAATAAACGTATGCATGCACATGTTGAAAATGTATTAAGGATATCTAAACTAGAAAAAAACGAACTTAACATTAGTAAGGAACGTGTAAAATTACACGACTTAATAGAAGATGCTATAACGCATGTAGAGTTAATAGTAGAAGATAGACAAGGGTTTATTAAAACCCATTTAAATGCCGATAAATCGTCTGTTTTAGCAAACGAAACCCATTTTACTAATGTTATTGTGAATATTTTAGATAATGCCATAAAATATTCGCCAGAAGCCCCAAAAATAGATGTGTATACCGAAAACGTAGGAACAAACATTATTTTAAGGATAAAAGATCAAGGTAGCGGCATGAGCAAAGCCGCCCAAAAACGTGTGTTCGAAAAATTTTATAGAGAACATACAGGAAATATACATAATGTAAAAGGACATGGGTTAGGATTAGCCTATGTAAAACGAATAGTAGATGACCATCAAGGTCATATATCAGTAGAAAGTGAAAAAGACAAAGGAAGTACCTTTATTATAAAACTTCCATTAATATCGTAAAGCTATGAATGAACAAGAACAAAAGAAAATTTTATTAGTAGAAGACGATCCAAATTTTGGAACCATTTTAAAGGATTACTTGTTAATGAACGATTATCAAGTAACCCATGCTAAAAATGGAATGGAAGGTTTCGAAAAATTTAAAAAAGATGATTTCGATTTATGCATCTTAGATGTTATGATGCCTTATAAAGATGGATTTACGCTAGCTAAAGAAATTAGAGAAAAAAATACCGATGTACCTATTATTTTCTTAACGGCAAAAGCCATGAAAGAAGATGTTTTAAAAGGTTATAAAGTAGGGGCAGACGATTATTTAAATAAACCTTTTGATAGCGAAGTATTGTTAATGAAAATTAAAGCCATTATGCAGCGTAAAGCTACAGAATCGGTGGCAGATAGCAAGCAATTCGAATTTCAAATAGGTAAGTTTCATTTAAATTCTAAACTAAGGTTTTTAACTTACGATGGCGGAGAGCAAACCAAATTATCGCCTAAAGAAAATGATTTGTTACGCCTGTTAGCATTACATGAAAACGATTTAATGCCACGAGAACTTGCGTTAACAAAAATTTGGAGAGACGATAATTACTTTACATCAAGAAGTATGGATGTTTATATAGCCAAGTTGCGTAAATATTTAAAGCAAGATGAGAATGTTGAAATTTTAAACATTCACGGCGAAGGTTTTAGATTAGTCGTAAATCAAGAAGCTTAATAAACCTAAAAATAAATTAAAATAAAGCTCGCTTTTAAAGTGGGCTTTTTTTAGTATACGACAAATAAGTTATTTGTTAGAGAAGATATGTTCTATCGTCTGAAAGATGATTTCTGGCTTAGTTTCAAAATCAAACCAATGGATCTCGGGGTTTTTTCGGTACCACGTTAATTGTCGTTTAGCAAAACGTCGAGTATTTTTCTTGATTTCTGATATCGCAAAATCTAAGGTCCATTCACTTTCTAAAAACTTAAAAAGCTCTTTGTATCCAACCGTGTTTAAAGCATTTAATGTTTTATGCGGGTGAAGTGTTTTAACTTCATTTAATAAACCTTCTTCAACCATAATATCAACACGTTTGTTTATTCGATTGTAAATAATCTCTCTGTCGGCAGTTAAACCAATATAAATAGTATTAAAGTTTCGGTTTTTATTTTTCTGATTTAAAAACGAAGAATACGGTTTTCCTGTACCTAAAGAAATTTCTAAGGCACGAATAACACGATGTGGGTTATCTATAGCAATAGTGTTATAAGCCTCCAAATCAACATGCTTAAGTTGCTCTTGTAGCTTTTCTAAACCATCTTTTTTTAAGGTGTTATTTAGGGTCTCTCTAATACTAGTGTCTACTTTGGGAAAATCATCTAAACCATTAACTACGGCATCCACATATAAACCAGACCCACCAACAAGAACTACAACATCTTTAGTTATAAATAAGTTGTTTAGTAAGCTTATAGCATCTTTTTCAAAAGCGCCAACACTATAATTATCTGTGATAGACTTATTGTGAATAAAGTGATGTTTTGCTTTAGAAAGCTCTTCTGGAGTTGGGGCAGCTGTCCCTATTTGCATTTCTTTAAAAAACTGTCTTGAGTCTGCCGAAAGGATTTCAGTATTAAAATGTTTGGCTAATTTTATGCTTAAAGCAGTTTTTCCAATAGCAGTTGGACCAACTATGGCTATGAGGTACTTTTGTTTAGTCATAATGTAATTTATGGCCGCATTTATAACAATATTTTGCGCCATCTTTATGGTTTTCAGATAGACAGTTATGACAAGATTGTGAATTAACGTCAGATTCTACGGGGTGCGCAGGAATATAAGGGGCTTTGTTATTATCATTAGTTTGTTTGGTATATTCTGCAGAAACAATTCCTGTAGGAACGGCAATAATTCCATACCCCATAATCATAATACAAGCGGCTATAAATTGACCTAAAGGTGTAACTGGAGCAATATCACCAAAACCAACTGTAGTAAGTGTTACAATACACCAATAAACACTTTTGGGTATGTTGGTAAAACCACTTTCGGCACCTTCTATTAAATACATAATCGTTCCAAAAATGACCGATGCGATTAATACCGCAAATAAAAACACCGATATTTTTGCACGACTAGCTTTTATTGCAGAGGCTAATTGGTTTGAAGCACCTAGGTATCGTGCAAGTTTTAATATTCTAAACACTCTTAATAATCTTAATGCGCGTAGTGCAACCAAAGCATGTGTGCCAGCAAAAATTAAGGATAAGTATTTAGGTATGGTTGATAGTAAATCTATAATACCATAAAAACTAGTAACATATTTAATAGGTTTTTTTACGGTAATAATGCGTAAAATATATTCTATACTAAAAAGAATGGTAATAACCCATTCTGAAATATTTAAAAACGTATGGTGCTTTTGGTCGAAACTTTCCACACTTTCTAGCATAACTAAAAGAATACTAGCAAGAATGGCTATTAATAAAATAATATCAAATAGCTTTCCCGAAGGTGTATCGGCTTCATAAATAATTTCATGAAGTTTTTCTTTCCAGTTATGTGAAGATTTGTTCTTCATATAAAATCAAAAGTACTAAAAATAAAAGTAGCTTAATTTATGTTTAAAGTGACACTATTTTTAGTTTTTTATTCTTCCTTAAATAGTTTTGAATAATATGTTGCGAATCTCTATTATTTTCCATTGGTGTAATAATAGATTCTAAAACCTCTATGTTCGTAATTTGGTAATTAAGATCAAAATGACCAAGACCTACAAAAATGCCATTTTTAATATAAACGACACTTTTTTCTCCTGCATGTCTTCCACGATCAATAATTAACATGTTTTTAGTGTAGTAACTATATTTTGAAATAAGCTGATTTACACGTTTGTTATACGCTTCAGGAGATTCTTCTTTAATACAAGCGCCTTCACATTCTTTAATTGTATAATTAAAGCAATTAGATGTTGTGGGGTAAAGTCCTGTAAGTTTTTGACAAAGGTTAAACTCTTCCGTAGCTTTAAATAAAAACTGTTTGCCACTTTGCCTTGTTGTAAACGTAGTTACAGCGTTTTCGTTATCGGCTTTGTCTAGTTTTAAATTAATGTACCCATCGTTATCTATAAAACTATATAGCGCATGTGTAAAAATATTTCTACGTAAAGCCCTATTAAACATAGGCTTGTTGCGTTTTATTTCTTCGCTTTCTTTTAATAAAGCAATAAGTTCGCTACCAGTTTTTTCGTAAGTTACAGTAGTTGCTTGAAGTTGTATTTTCTTTGATTTAGGCGATGTATTTGTAAAATGCTGACTAATCCTGTTTTTTATGTTTTTACTTTTACCAATATAAATAATGTCGCCATCGTTATTATGAATATAGTAAATGCCCGTGGTGTTATTTGGCAGATCGTTTATAATACGTTTTAAAGTGGGTTCAATTTGAGATTTTGGTTCAACGCGAATAGCATCTTTAATAATGAACTTTTCTAAATCTTTATGTAGTAACATTTTAAATAGCTTTACAGTGGCTTGAGCATCACCGCTAGCACGATGTCTGTCACTAACAGCAATACCTAAAGATCTGGCAAGCTTTCCTAGGCTGTAAGAGTTCTGTCCTGGAATAAGTTGCTTTGAGAGTTCTACGGTACAAAGTGTTTTTCGTTTATAACCAAACCCGAGGCGCTTAAATTCGGTTTTTAAAATGCGGTAATCAAATTTGGCATTGTGGGCCACAATAATACAATCTTCGGTAATTTCAACAATACGTTTTGCTACTTCGTAAAACTTAGGGGCGTTTCGAAGCATTTTATTATTAATACCTGTAAGGTTAACAACAAAAGGCTGAATGTCGCGTTCTGGATTAACAAGGCTTATAAATTGATCGACAATTTCATGACCATCAAATTTATAGATAGCAATTTCTGTAATACCTTCTTCGTTATATTTACCTCCGGTGGTTTCTATGTCTACAATTGCGTACAAATATGTTTAAGCTAAAGATTATTGGTTTTAAATTGTTGTTTAATGTTTTTAATGACTTACTAGTAGTTTCTAGTGCCAAAAATAGAGCTTCCTACACGAATCATATTACTGCCGGACTCAATGGCGATAGGGTAATCGCCACTCATACCCATAGAAATGGTTTCTAGGTTGCAGTTTTTTGTGCAAATACTTTTTAAATCCTCGAAAATGGTTTTTAAACGTTTAAATTCAGTTTTAACTTGATTTTCGTCATCGGTAAATGTGGCCATTCCCATAACACCAACCACGCGAACATTTTCAAATGCCGAAAACATATCAGATTGTAGAATGTTTTTTGCTTCGGAATCTGTCATACCAAACTTACTATCTTCTTCGGCGATTTTTATTTGCAATAAGCAATCAATTGTGCGGGCATATTTTTTGGCCTGTTTGTTAATTTCCTTCAAAAGTTTTAAGCTATCCACGCCATGGATTAAATGTACAAACTCTGCCATATACTTTACCTTGTTGCGTTGTACGTGACCAATCATATGCCAACGGATGTCTTTAGGTAAGGCGTCGGCTTTATCAACCATATCTTGGATTTTATTTTCTCCAAAATCGCGTTGTCCAGTATTATAGGCTTCCATAATATCGCTATTGGGTTTGGTTTTACTAACCGCTACCAAAGTCACTGTTTTTGGAATACTATCGAGAATATGTTTTAGGTTTTGTTGAATGTTCATGTAAACCAATTTTTTAAAATTCATAAATGGTTACGCCGCTTCTTAACTTAGGTAATACGTAAGTGCTTTTTGGCGGCATTTTTAAACCATCGGTGGCAATTTGTTTTACTTGTTCTACAGTTGCAGGAACCATACCAAACCCTACTTTATAGGTCTTACTATCAACCTTATTTACCATTTTAACAATATCGTTTTTGCCGTGGCTATACAAAATACGCTCGTCGTTTCTTAAATCGTGAATGCTTAAAATAGGTTTTAAAATAGTTTTGTATAACAATTGCGCATCTAATGCATCTAAAGATGTTTCAAATGTGTATTGCGATTTTCTTAAGTATAAGGAATAAAATTCTCCGTCCAAATACATACTAAAATGATGAGGTTTTGACGGTTTATATGGGTTTTTACCACGGTTTTCTATACGGTAACATTCGTCTAGTTTAATAAGAAACTCTTCTTTGCTTAAACCGTTTAAATCTTTCACCAAACGGTTAAACTCGTAAATTTTTAAATCCGATTCAGGAATTAAATAACTCATAAAAAAATTATAGCCTTCTTCTCCTGTATGATTAGGGTTACTACCTTTTAAATCTTTATAAAGTAAATAAGACGATGCCGAACGATGATGCCCATCGGCAATATAAATAGTAGGGATGTTTTCAAATTCTTGCTGAATGGTATTGACCATTTTGGTATCGTTAACTAGCCATAAATAATGCGTATCACGATAGGTTGTGGTAAATTCAAATTCAGCACGTTCTTGTTGTACTTTAGAAATTATAGTATCAATAATATGATTATCTGGATAGGTAAGGAGCACAGGTTCTGCATTAAAGCCAACTGTTTTCAGGTAATCTTTGAAAACAATTTCTTTAAAGGCTAAGGTGTCTTCATGTTTTTTTATCACATCGTTTTCGTAATCTTCGGCACTAGCCGCAGCTACAATACCATTAAACTCATCGCCGTCGCGATTTACAATGCGATATACATAATAAGAAGGTAAGCTATCTTGAATAAAAATTTGCTCTTCTTTAAATTCTAGATATCTGTTTTTTACTAAGCCATATCTGGCTTTTCCAGAAACTTCTTTGTCAAACCGGTAGCCTGGATTAACAATATGCAAAAATGAAAAAGGGTTGTCTCTAAGTCTAGCTTCACGTTGGTCTTTAGTATAACTTTGATACGAGCGTGCTGCTACAAGACTAACTTTGTCTCGTGTTGGTCTAACCGCTTTAAATGGTTTTATTTTTGCCATATTTACAGTAATTGGTACTTAGTAGCCGTAAATAGTAGTTAGTAGATATATTATAGATAACAACTAACTACTATCAATTAGTTACCAATACCTTTTATACAAACTGCTTAGAAACATTTTCAGCTTTTCTACTTTCGGAATAATCGTAGAATCCTTCACCGGATTTTACGCCTAATTTTCCGGCTCTTACCATATTAACCAATAATGGGCAAGGCGCGTATTTTGGGTTTTTAAAGCCTTCGTACATGACTTCTAAAATAGAAAGACAGACGTCCAATCCAATAAAATCGGCTAGTTGTAAAGGTCCCATTGGGTGCGCCATTCCTAATTTCATTACCGTGTCAATTTCTTTTACACCAGCAACGCCATTGTAAAGTGTTTCAATGCTCTCGTTAAGCATGGGCATTAAAATACGGTTAGCTACAAAACCAGGATAATCGTTTACTTCTACAGGAACTTTGCCTAAGGTTTTTGAGAGTTCCATAATGGTATTGGTAACGTCGTCTGTTGTGTTGTAACCACGAATGATTTCTACCAATTTCATAATTGGTACCGGGTTCATAAAGTGCATACCAATCACTTGATCTGGGCGCGAAGTTACTGCTGCAATTTGTGTAATGGAGATAGAAGACGTATTTGTGGCCAAAATGGTATCTTTTGAACAAACCTCATCTAATTGCTTGAAGATTTTTAGCTTTAAATCTACGTTTTCCGTGGCTGCTTCTACAACAAGATCCGATGCTTTCACACCATCTTCAACATTGGTGAATGTGGTAATGTTGCCAAGCGTTGCATTTTTATCGGTTTCGGAAATTTTTTCCTTGGCGAGCATTCTGTCCAAATTCTTGGTAATGGTTGCTAAACCTCGGTTAAGAGCCTCTTCGCTAATATCTATTAATTGTACATTAAATCCGCTTTGTGCAAATGTATGAGCAATACCATTACCCATAGTTCCTGCACCTATTACTGCTATATTTTTCATTAAAAATTATATTTTATTGTAAATGGTTTTATGTTGATTATTTTTAGTGTTAAAGTTGATCTACAATCATAGTAGCAACACGTAATGCCTCGGTACCATCATGAAGTGTTACAATTGGTTTTGTATTGGTGTTTATAGCGTGAGCAAATGTTTCTAATTCGTCTAAAATGGCATTGTTGCTAGATATTTCAGGGTTGTCGAAATATATTTGTTTTTTAACACCTTCGGCATTTTGGAGGATCATATCAAAATCGCCTGGATTTTCTGGAGCATCTTTCATTTTTACTACCTCGCATTTTTTCTCTAAAAAGTCAACCGAAATGTAGGCATCCTTTTGAAAAAATCTGGATTTACGCATATTTTTTAGTGAAATTCTACTCGCGGTTAAATTGGCCACACAGCCATTTTCGAATTCTATGCGAGCATTTGCTATGTCTGGTGTTTCACTAATAACCGAGACGCCACTGGCCGAAACACTTTTTACTTTAGATTTAACCACGCTTAAAATAATATCGATATCGTGAATCATTAAATCTAAAACTACAGGAACATCTGTGCCGCGAGGGTTAAATTCTGCCAAACGGTGTGTTTCGATAAACATAGGGTTTTGGATGTTGTCTTTCACAGCCATAAATGCTGGATTGAACCGTTCTACATGCCCGACTTGTCCACGGATGTCATGTTGTGCTAAAAGCTCGCGAATATGTTCGGCTTCTTCAACAGTATTCGTGATAGGTTTTTCTATAAAAATATGTTTGCCTTTGGCAATAGCTTGTTTGGCACAATCGTAATGTGACAAGGTTGGTGTAACAATATCTACCATGTCTACTGCATCAATTAAGGCGTCGATGGTGTTAAAATAAGTGTATCCAAACTCCTCAGCTACTTTTTTGGCATTGCTTTCATCGGCATCATAAAACCCTACCAATTCATACTTGTCTGATTGATTTAGCAATCGTAAGTGTATTTTTCCTAAGTGTCCAGCACCTAATACTCCGGCTTTTAACATATATTAGTTTGTTTTCCACAAAAATAGGCTTTTTAAGGCGAAAAAAGAAGTTGAAAAACAAATGAAATGGTTTCTGATTTTATGCTTTCAACTTCGTTAGTTTATGATTATTTTTGCACTATAAATCAGCTAACTTTTGAAAGATACACTTAAACATCAAGGACTTAGAAATAAACTTGTTGAAACGATAAGAGCCAAAGGTATTACAGATGAACACGTTTTGGCTGCTATTGGAGATATTCCTAGGCATTTTTTTATGGATTCTGGGTTTTTAGATTATGCGTACCTAGATAAAGCATTTCCTATTGCCGCCGACCAAACTATTTCGCAGCCATATACTGTAGCTTTTCAAACAGAATTATTACAAATTCAACCTGGAGATAAAATTCTGGAAATTGGTACTGGAAGCGGTTATCAAACTGCCGTGTTGTGCAAGATGGGAGCCAAGGTATATAGTATTGAGCGACAGCACGAATTATTTAAAAAAACGAGTAAATTTTTGCCTAAAATAGGCTACCGGGCTAAAAAACTCACTTTTGGTGATGGGTATAAGGGTTTGCCCGAAGAAGCGCCATTTAAAGGTATTATTGTTACTGCTGGAGCGCCTTTTGTGCCTAAGCCTTTGTTAGCACAGTTAGAAATAGGTGGACGATTGGTGATTCCTGTTGGCGATGATGTGCAAACCATGACTTTATTTATACGAAAAGGCCCAAAGGATTTTGAAAAACACGAGTTTGGCGACTTTAGATTCGTGCCCATGCTTGAAGATAAAAACTAATGTTTTTTAAAGTTTTTTATTAAATAGATAATAGGGACAACCGTTATTGCAACAACTATTGTAATAATTACTCCTGTTACAACAGGCAACATAGCTAAAGAGTTATTTAATGCAATTTGAACAATTTCAAAAGTTATTAAAGCAAAAAGTAATCCCATGGCAGCATTGGTATAGCGCATCATTTTAACAGCGTCGCTATAAAATTTCTCTGCGTTTTCTGGAGTGATTTTTTGTGGATAATTAAAGGTATGCGGAAACTTGGTGAGGTAATACATAAAATAAACTACTGCAAAGCCTATTAGGTTTATTACCCAAATAGAGTCTTTATTATCATAACGGTTTACCTCGCCTTTATGATTAAAATGCATGGGAATTTTCTCTGGAAGATTGCCATAATGATAAATCGCATAAATTGTAGAAACAACAAGAAGTCCAAAAGCTAAATATTCTAAAAATATATCTAGTTTGGTTTTAGTAAGCTTAATTTTTGGACGATCATCAAAAAACATTAATTACGTAAATATGTATTAGGTATAGGGTTTTCCGGTGTTTCTTGTGTCCAGTAAATATTTATAATCCACCAACGAGTACCATCAAATAATAGCTGAATACTGTTTATGCCACGCATAAAAGGCGTTTCGTCTGAATCACTTTTATAAGCTTCATAGGTGCTAAAAATGTGTGTTATATTGCCGAATTGCTCTTTTTTTCTATGAATTTCTTTTTCAAAAAAGCCATTGTCAACAAGCCATTGTCCAGAAGTGTTTATGTAATCGTCTGGAGAGAGATATCTTACACCGTAAATAGAATCGTTGCGTTTTCCTGAAGGAATTAACTTAGCATTGGGTTTAAAAAGGTGCTTAAAAAGGGGCCAATTACGAGCTTCACCTTTTTCGCCTGAAATAACCTGGTATAAAGTGTTTATCGTTTTATCTAATGTGGAAACATTCTCAGAATAATCAAGCGTGTCTATGCTATTTTGTGCGTATGATTGAAAGCTCAATAATGTACTTGATATAAAAATGAATAAGAGTAAATAGTGTTTCATTTTTTTTTAATTAAAACTTTTGTTAATACGGTTTAAACGTCTTTTGCTTTCGCGGTCTTTAATGGTTTCGCGTTTATCGTAAAGTTTTTTACCTCTAGCTAAAGCAATAGCCATTTTTGCTAAGCCATTATCATTAATAAAAAGGCTTAAAGGAATAATTGTAAGACCAGTATTTTTTACTTCTTTTTCTAGTTTTTTTAATTCTCTTCTGTTAAGTAGTAATTTTCTTTCGGCTTTGGGTTTATGATTGTAATGTGAACCATAAAGATATTCTTCAATCGTCATGTTAATAACAAATAGTTCGCCTTGCTCGTTAAATTCGCAAAAACTTTCGGCAATAGACGCTTTACCATTTCTTATGGATTTTATTTCTGTGCCTCGTAAAACAATACCCGCAGTATATTTGTCTAAAATTTCGTATTGAAATTTAGCTTTTCTATTTTTTATATGAATTTGTTTTTGCATAGTGGCAAAATTACAATTTTTAAATAGGAGATAAAAGTAAGATTATACGTAGTATTATGCTAAGTCTAATGCAATATTTATCATATTTTTAAAAGAGGTCTCACGTTCTTCTGAGGTAGTTCTCTCTCCTGTAACTAGAGAGTCTGAAATTGTGAGTATGGATAAGGCGTTAACATTGTGTTTGGCGGCAACGGTATATAAGCCAGCCGATTCCATTTCAACACAAAGCACGCCAAATTTTGACCATTTTTTATAGGCTTCAAAGTTATCGGCATAAAACTCATCACTGGTAAAAACATTTCCAGCTTTAAAAGGAATATTTTGTTTTCTTGCAGAGGTAACCGCTTTGTCAAATAGCTCGAAACTAGCAGTAGGAGCATAATCTGCGCCACCAAAACGTAATTCGTTTACACCAGAATTTGACGATGCTGCCATGGCTATAATAACATCTCTAATTTCAACATGCTTTTGGTAAGATCCTGCGCTTCCCACACGAATTAAGTTTTTTACATTGTATTCGTTTATAAGTTCGTGAGCGTAAATAGAAATACTAGGAACACCCATGCCTGTTCCCATTACAGAGACACGTTTCCCTCTATAATTACCGGTGTAACCAAACATGTTTCTAATTTTGTTAAAGCAATAAGGGTTTTCTAAAAACGTTTCTGCAATCCATTTGGCTCGTAAAGGATCTCCTGGAAGCAGAATAGTTTCGGCTATATCGCCTTGTTTTGCTTCAATATGTACACTCATGGCTTAGTAATTATGATTTGTGTTTTCTTTTTTTGTAACAATAGCAACACCTGATGATGTTCCTATTCTGTTGGCACCTGCTTTAATAAATTCTAGAGCGGTATTGTAATCTCTAATACCTCCTGAAGCTTTTATTTTAGCGTTGTTGTTTACGGTTTCTTTTATCAATTTAACAGCTTCAATAGTCGCATTTCCTTTTGAAAATCCTGTAGAGGTTTTTATGAAGTCGGCTTTTGCTTCAAGGCAGACTTTACAAGCTTGTATTATTTCGGTATTAGTAAGTTCACTAACTTCTATGATGACTTTAAGAACGTGATTGCCAATAGCATTTTTAACGTCTTTAACATCTTGTGTAGCGTTTTGTAATTTACCGCTTTTTAAAAGTCCGATATTTAAAACCATATCAATTTCATCGGCACCTTTTTCAATAGCCTGTTTTGCTTCATAAGCTTTAACTGGCGTAGTTGTGTTTCCTAAAGGAAAACCAATTACGGTGCATACTTTTACGTGACTATTTGATAGTAGCTTTTTGGCTTCGGTTATGTAATACGAAGGGATGCAAACCGCATAAAAATTGTACGTAATAGCTTCATTACAGATGCGTTTAATGTCGCTAAATGTAGTGTTTGTAGCTAACTGTGTATGATCGATATATTGATTTATAGCTTTTTCAGGCAAAATGGTAAAAAGTTAATATATCAAAGTTATAAAAAAAGCCTCTTAAAGAGGCTTAAAATAGGGATGTTTTTTTATAGTTAACTTGCTTCTAAAATGCTGCTTTCTGAAATAATATTTATTCCTGATGATGTACCAATTCTATCGGCGCCACTTTCTATATACTTTAAAGCTGTTTCGTAATCTTTAATACCGCCAGAAGCTTTAATTTTAATTTTTCCTTTGGCTGTTTTTTTAATCATTTTAACAGCTGTAAGTGTTGCGCCACTTTTTGAAAATCCTGTTGATGTTTTTATAAAATCGGCTTTGGCATCAATACAAATTTGACAGGCTTTTATAATTTCGTTTTTAGAAAGCTCACTAATTTCAATAATAACCTTTAAAGGTTTATTACTAATGGCCAATTTTATATCTCTAATATCTTTATATACCGATACAAAATTATTGCTTTTCATCATACCAATATTCATAACCATATCAACTTCATCTGCGCCATCTTCAATCGCTTTTTTGGCTTCAGAAACTTTGGCTTCTGTACTCATAGCACCAAGTGGAAAGCCAACTGTTGCACAAATTTTAACATTGCTTCTTGATAGGAGCTGTTTAGCTAGAGGAACATAACTACTGTTTATGCAAACAGAAAAAAAACGGTGCTCTATGGCTTCTTCACATAAGGTGTAAATATCTTTTTTTGAGGCAGTAGGGGATAATAGGGTGTGGTCTATGTAGCTATTAATTTTCATGGGGGTGTAGGTTAAAGTGTTTCAAAAATACGACAAACGGTTTATTTTTGGAAATTTTTTAGACGAACGGTAACTATTTTTTTATAGAAATAATGTATTGTGTTTATTATTAGGTTGTTATGTGTTTTTTTGATGTTGCGCTAACTATTTATTAAAAAAAAGCAACACTTTCCTTGTATAGGGTTAAGGATGTAGTGTTGCCTTTTTCAACTAACTAACCAACTATTATGAAAAACGTATAATAGGTATTTATATTGTTACTTTAACTAAAGTTTAAGATTCTTCAGATACTAGATTGTCTTGGTTTCTAAACACAAGTTTTTCATCAAAAGCATCTAAAAGAATAATACTATCTGTTGTTACTTTTCCAGAAAGAATTTCTTTACTTAATTCGTTAAGCACTTCCTTTTGAATAACACGTTTAACAGGTCTTGCTCCGTATTCCGGATTATAGCCTTTTTGGGCTAGATATGATACGGCTTCTGGTGTTGCATCAAATGTGATACCTTGTTTAGCAATCATTTTAGTAACGCCTTTTAATTGAAGTTCGACAATGCTTTTTATGTTATCGGCTGTAAGCGGCGTAAACATAATAGTATCGTCTATTCTATTTAAAAATTCTGGTCTTACCGATTTTTTAAGTAATCCAAGAACTTCAATTTTAGCTAGTTCCATAGCTGCATCGACATCTTTGGTGTCTTCAAATTTTTCTTGAATAATATGGCTTCCCATATTAGATGTCATAATGATGATTGTATTTTTAAAATCGGCAACACGCCCTTTGTTATCTGTTAATCGGCCTTCATCTAAAACTTGTAATAAAATATTGAAGGTATCTGGATGTGCTTTTTCAATTTCATCAAGCAATACAACAGAATATGGTTTTCTTCTTACGGCTTCGGTAAGTTGTCCGCCTTCATCGTAACCAACATATCCTGGAGGCGCACCAACTAAACGACTTACAGAGTGGCGTTCTTGGTATTCGCTCATATCTATTCTGGTAATAGCGCTTTCATCATCAAAAAGATATTCGGCAAGTGCCTTGGCTAATTCGGTTTTACCAACTCCAGTGGTACCAAGGAATAAAAAGGTTCCTATGGGTTTGTCTGGGTTTTGTAAACCAGCGCGACTTCGTCTTACAGCGTCGCTTACAGCAACAATGGCTTCGTCTTGACCTACAACGCGTTTGTGTAACTCGTCTTCTAACTTTAAGAGTTTTTCACGTTCGCTTTGTAGCATTTTGGTAACAGGAATGCCCGTCCATTTTGCGACAACTTCGGCAATATCATCATAGGTAACTTCTTCTTTTATGAGTGAGTTACCCGATTGATTTTTTTGTAATTCTTTTTGAAGTTTGTCAAGATTTTCTTGTGCTTCTTTAATTTTACCGTAACGTATTTCGGCTACTTTACCGTAATTTCCTTCACGCTCGGCACGTTCGGCTTCTAGCTTGTAGTTTTCAATATCTTGTTTGGTGTTTTGGATATTGTCTACAACTTCTTTTTCGCTTTTCCACTTGGCGTAAATCTCTTTTCGCTCCTCTTTAAGATTTGCAAGCTCTGAACGTAATGATTTTAGTTTTGTTTCGTCTTTTTCGCGTTTTATAGCTTCAATTTCAATTTCAAGCTGCATGATTTTTCTATCTAAAACATCTAGTTCTTCTGGTTTAGAATTAATCTCCATGCGAAGTTTAGACGCTGCTTCATCCATTAAATCGATAGCCTTATCTGGCAAAAAACGGTTGGTAATGTAACGTTCTGATAACTCAACAGCACCAATTATGGCATCATCTTTAATACGTACTTTATGGTGTGTTTCGTATTTTTCTTTTATACCACGTAAAATTGAAATGGCACTTTCTGTATCGGGTTCGTCTACCATTACTTTTTGAAAACGTCGTTCTAGGGCTTTATCTTTTTCAAAATATTTTTGATACTCATCTAATGTTGTGGCTCCAATAGCTCTTAATTCACCGCGTGCTAATGCTGGTTTTAAAATGTTAGCAGCATCCATAGCGCCTTCACCTTTTCCTGCACCAACAAGTGTATGAATTTCATCTATAAATAATACAATGTCGCCTTCGCTAGTTGTTACTTCTTTAACGACAGATTTTAAGCGTTCTTCAAACTCGCCTTTGTATTTAGCGCCAGCAATTAACGCCCCCATATCTAAAGCAAAAATTTGCTTTTCCTTTAAATTTTCTGGAATGTCGCCATCTACAATTCTGTGTGCTAAACCTTCGGCAATAGCTGTTTTACCTGTTCCGGGCTCACCAACTAATATCGGGTTGTTTTTGGTTCTACGCGATAAAATTTGAAGGATCCGTCTTATTTCTTCATCTCGGCCAATAACAGGATCTAATTTTCCGTCTTTTGCTAATTGGTTAAGGTTTTTGGCGTATTTACTTAACGCATTATATGTGTCTTCTTGACTTTGAGAGGTTACACGATCACCTTTACGAAGTTCATCGATAGCAGCAGAAAGACCTTTTTCGGTAACACCTTGGTCTTTTAACATCTGTGCTATTTTACTATTAGATTTTAGAATAGCAAGAATGAGGTGCTCGATTGAGACAAAGTCGTCTTTCATTTTTTTAGCAACAATAGAAGCTTCGTTAAGTGTTTTTCCGGCTTCGCGAGACAACATAATATCGCCACCAGAGACTTTTGGTAAACTTTCTAATTGTTTATCTAAAGTCTGTTTTAGTATAGATGTGTTGACATTTAATTTTTTTAAAATAAATGGTAGTACGTTTTCATCAACTTCTAGAATAGCTTTAAAGAGGTGCTCATTTTCTATTTGTTGATGACCATAACCTTGCGCAATCTGTTGCGCTTGTTGTATGGCTTCTTGTGATTTTATTGTATAATTGTTAAAGTTCATAAGTTTTATATTTACAAATGCATATAGTCAATTATCTTACCATTTAAATTTAAATGACTTTTTGTCTGTTTAAAGTGAGTTTTAGGTGACTTTTTGACGGTATTTGTTTTCTGCTTATAAAAGATAATGATTATGGGAATATTTAACAAGTTGTTTGGGAGTACTCAAAAAGGAGTGGAGCATTCTAAGTTACCTTGGAAAAATTTAATTGATATAGAACGGCTTAATGTAGTTGAAGAAAGGTCTAATAATAAATTACAAGTTATATTTAAGCATTCTACAAGGTGTGGAATAAGTAGTATGGTTAAAAGGCAATTTGAAAAGCAATTTCCTTTGGACTTAGATATTGATTTATATTATTTAGATTTATTGAAGTATAGAGAGGTTTCAAACCAGGTTGCTGCTAAATTTAACGTTAAACATGAATCTCCCCAATTGTTAATTATTAAAGGAGGTAAAGTGATTAAACACGCTAGTCATGGACAAATAAATGACTTAAATTTAAAGATTTTTGTTTAGAATTTATTTGATTATGCAAAAACTTATAAAACGTGTAATTATTTTTTTATGTCCCATATTTCTATTGGTAATTTATGTAATAATTGCAGACTTTTTTAAAGTTTTTGGATATCAAGACTACTACAAAAAACAATGGGTTGTTCTAAATCGTGAAATGGTAACAACAACAACTTATAATCATTTTAGAGAAGAAGAAAAATTTAATGCATTCATTTTTGGTAGCTCTAGGTCGCAGGCTTTTAAGTGTAATGAGTGGAAAAAA
Source organism: Mangrovimonas cancribranchiae (assembly GCF_037126245.1). Classification (NCBI taxonomy): domain Bacteria; kingdom Pseudomonadati; phylum Bacteroidota; class Flavobacteriia; order Flavobacteriales; family Flavobacteriaceae; genus Mangrovimonas; species Mangrovimonas cancribranchiae. Next base: position 1,625,462 of record NZ_CP136925.1, on the reverse strand, counting down.
TACTTAAATAAAACATCGAAACCTTTTCATTTTGATGCTTGGAGTGAAAGCATTTGGGGAATATCCAAGAAAATAGAATATATAGATACTTTAAATGATACCATAAAACATGCTTTGATAATTCTAGATCGTTCTATTTTAAGCAAAACAGCATTAAATAAAACGCATTTAAACATACCAATGCCATGTGTGTCAAAGAAGTCTAAAATACAATATTATACCACTTTTTTAAAAGCCTCATTACATCCTAAATTTTTATTAGCGCATACAGATTTTTCAATTAATAAAAAGCACCGAAAGTATATGGGAACCATGATTTATAATACAACTTTTAGAGATAGTGTTAATAAGAAAAATTGTGATATCTGGTATGGTTTCGATAAAGAAATTGCAATAGATTCTGTTACGTATTATAAAGAAAGAATAGGCAATAAAGTTTTTAAAACGGTAGCTTTAGAAAAGATAAAAGAGAGTAAGGTAAGCGAGGCAGAGGTTAATCAACTACAATATATAAAACATATGTTTACCAAGCATAGAACGAATTATAAAATTATCATCTCACCAATATTTGATAAAATTCCCTTGGAAGAAGAGCAAATCAATTTACTTAACAATATTTTTGGTAAGTCAAACGTTTATAATTTTTCAGGGCAAAATAATTTTACTGATAATATATATAACTATTACGAGGCTTCTCACTTCAGACCTCATGTAGCAGATAGTATTTTAAAGATAATTTATAATAAAACTAAGAGTAATAAGATATGACAACAGTAAACATTTACCTAACCTTTAATGGTAATTGTAAACAGGCCTTCGATTTTTATAAATCTATTTTTGGCGGAGAATATCCGTACATAGGTACTTTTGGCGAAATGCCGCCTCAAAAAGAGATTCCACCATTACCAGAAGAAATGAATGATAAAATTATGCATATTTCTTTACCAATTAGTAAAGAAACCATGCTTATGGGAAGTGATGCTGGAGGTGAATGGGCTAAAAAATTAAAGCAAGGAAATAACTTTTCTGTATCTGTAAATGTCGATACATTAGATGAAGCCGATAGTGTTTTTAAAGCCCTTTCTGAAGGTGGTAATATAACAATGCCATTAGCAAAAACTTTTTGGGGAGCTTATTTTGGGATGTTAACCGATAAATTTGGAATTAATTGGATGGTAAGTTGTGAGCTTTCTTCCTGAAAAAACATATAGTTAGTACTTACTGTTTATAAGAAAGAAAAATTGGTTTAATTTTCTTAAAAATTAATGTAGTTCAAACTATGTAATAATTTTTTGTAAGTTTAGTGAGCTATTATTTATCCTAACCCTAACTAAACTTTTATGAAAGATTTATTAAAAAGTAGTACACTTGTTTTTATATTATTTACAGCTCTACCCATATTTTCGCAAAGTTATATTGGTCATACTGTAGACAACTATTCCGGTATACATGGAGTGGTTTATAATCCTTCCAATATTGTTGGATCTAAATTTAAAGCCGATATTAACTTAGCTTCAGTTAGTGCTTTTGGCGGAAGTGATTACTTTGGTATTAATTTTAGTGATATTATCAATTCTGATGGCGGGTTTGATTTCGATGAAGATACTGAACGTTTTCCTGAAAACGATAATAACTTTTTTCTTAATGCCGATATTGTTGGACCATCATTTATGTTTAATATAAATAATAAAAACAGCATAGGCTTAATAACAAGAGTTCGTGGTGTTTTCAACTTAAATAGTATTAATGGTGAACTTTACGAGAGTGTAAGTGATGATTTTGATATGAATAATAATTTTGATTTTAATTCCTCTAATTTTAACGGAACATTACATGCATGGGCAGAAATAGGTGTCGCCTATGGGCGCATTATTATGGATAAACCCAACCATATAATTAAAGCTGGTGTAACACTTAAATATCTACAGGGTGCAGGGAGCTTATTTATGTCTAGCCCAGGATTACAGGGACAGTTTATAGCATCTACAGAAACATTAGAAACACAAGGAACACTTTTATATGGGACAACTCAAGACTTTGATAACGATGATATAGATTTTGATAATTTAACAGCAGGATTTGGTTTAGATATTGGAGTAACATATGAGTAGCACCCTAAAAGAAAGAATGATACTGTAAGAATATATCAAGACCCATATAAGTTGAAGTTTGGTGTTTCGGTAACCGATATAGGCTCAATAAATTATAAAAATACCGAAGTGACCTCCTATAATATGAATAATACAGTAAGTACATCAAATTTTGATGAGGATGCAGAAGATTTTTTAGAGAACAACTACAATGGTGTGAAAACTACAGAAAAAACAAAAATTAATTTACCAACCGCTTTACATTTATTAATAGACTATAGACTTGCAAAAAAATGGTATGTAAGTGCCCAAACAGACTTATCATTGATAAAGAAAAACACAGAATTAAGAAACTCTGTATTAAATACAGTTACCATAGCACCTAGATTAGAAACCAAATGGTTTAGTTTTTATGTGCCGCTAAGTTTTAGACAGTATGGAGATGTATTATTTGGAGGAGGTTTTAGAGTAGGGCCGTTAACTATTGGGTCAGGATCTATATTCTCTAATTTAATATCAGACAAAACTAAAACAACAGATCTTTATGTAGGATTGAAAATCCCACTTTATAGAAAATAAAGCAATAAAAAAACTCCCGTAAATAATACGGGAGTTTTTTTATGTATATATATTTATTATTACTTTTTCTTTTTTGGATTAAAAACAGGAAGTAATTGTGTAGAGACTTCGCCAAAACCAATTCTTGTACCTTCTTTTTCACAAAATCCGCGCATAATTACCGTATCGTAATCGTTAATAAACTTACGTTCTGTACCATCTTCTAAGGCTAAGGGTTTGCTGCCTTTCCAAGTAAGCTCAAGCATAGACCCAAAAGAGTCTGGGGTTGAACCAGAAATGGTACCACTTCCCATCATATCACCAGAATTTACAGGACAACCATTAACAGTATGATGCGCTAATTGTTGCGACATATTCCAATACATATATTTAAAATTAGACTTACAAATAACTGTTTCTTTAGCTGTTTTTGGTTTTAAAGCAACTTCAAGATTAATGTCAAAACTCTTTTTTCCTTTATATTGTAAATAAGGTAATTGTGGCTTTAATGGTTTTGGGCTTTCAACACGATAAGGTTCTAAAGCATCTAAAGTTACAATCCATGGAGAAATTGAAGAGGCAAAGTTCTTAGCTAAAAATGGGCCTAAAGGCACGTATTCCCATTTTTGAATATCTCTAGCGGACCAATCATTAAATAATACAAGTCCAAATATGTACTCTTCGGCTTCATCAACTGGAATAGGTTCTCCTAAATCGTTAGCATCGGTAGTAATAAATGCCATTTCCAATTCAAAATCTACTAATTTTGAAGGTCCAAAAACAGGCATATCACTATCAGCAGGAATAGTTTGTCCTTGTGGTCTGTGTACTGGTATCCCCGATGGAATTATAGAACTACTCCTACCGTGGTAACCTACCGGAATGTGTAACCAGTTTGGCAATAAAGCATTATCAGGATCACGGAACATAGTACCAACATTGGTGGCATGTTCTATACTAGAATAAAAATCGGTATAATCACCAATCTGTACTGGTAATTGCATTTCTATTTCATCGAGTCTAAAAAGTACAATTTCCTTATGCTTTTTGTTATTTTTTAAAGCATCATTGTCTTCATCAAAAATTTCGGCAATACGGTTTCTAACCGAACGCCATGTTTTTCTTCCGTCTGCAATAAAATCGTTCAAGGTATCTTGTAAAAAAATATCATCGGTTAAAGGAATACCTTCAAAGTATCCTAGTTGATGTAAAGCACCAAGATCTATAGCGGTGTCACCAATTCTTGTACCTATGGTAATAATATCGTCACGTGTTAAAAAAACACCAAAAGGAATATTCTGTATGGGAAAATCTGAATTCTTATCTACATGAAGCCATGATTTTCTATTAGGGTTGTTAGCTGAAATTTGCATAACTAATTGCTGGTTTTTTAATTAAAAATTATATTCAAATATATGTTTTTTGATGTATTAAACTAATGGATTTACTATTTTTGATGAATTTTTAACGAATACCATAAAAATGCAACGCGACGAACAAATTTTTGAATTAATACAAGAAGAACACGAAAGACAATTACATGGTCTTGAGTTAATAGCATCAGAGAACTTTGTAAGTAACCAAGTTATGGAGGCTGCAGGATCTGTACTTACCAATAAATACGCCGAAGGATATCCTGGAAAACGATATTATGGCGGTTGCGAAGTTGTTGATGTTGTTGAGCAAATAGCTATCGATAGAGCTAAAACACTTTTTAATGCTGAATATGTAAATGTACAACCTCATTCTGGTAGCCAAGCTAACACGGCGGTTTTTGCCGCATGTTTAAAACCTGGCGATACTATTCTTGGCTTCGATTTATCTCATGGTGGCCATTTAACGCATGGTTCTCCTGTTAATTTTTCAGGAAAACTTTACAATCCGGTATTTTACGGTGTAAAAAAAGAAACAGGGATAATTGATTATAACCATGTAGAAGAAGTGGCTAAAAAGGAACGCCCTAAATTAATTATAGCAGGCGCATCGGCTTATTCTAGAGATATGGATTTTAAACGTTTTCGTGAGATAGCAGATGAGGTAGGCGCTATTTTAATGGCCGATATTTCTCACCCAGCAGGATTAATCGCTAAGGGTATTTTAAACGACCCGTTACCACATTGTCATATTGTAACAACTACAACACATAAAACACTTCGCGGACCACGCGGCGGTATGATTATGATGGGTAAAGATTTTGAAAATCCATTTGGATTAAAGCTTAAGAGTGGCAAGTTGAAAAAAATGTCAACTTTATTAAACTCAGCTGTATTTCCTGGCAATCAAGGTGGCCCATTAGAGCATATTATTGCGGCTAAAGCTATTGCTTTTGGCGAAGCATTAACAGATGATTTTATGCATTATACATTGCAAGTAAAAAAGAATGCCAAAGCTATGGCCGAAGCTTTTGTGGCTAAAGGTTATCATATTATTTCTGACGGAACCGATAACCATATGATGTTAATCGATTTAAGAAATAAAGATATTTCTGGTAAAGAAGCGGAAGAAGCTTTAGTAAAAGCCGATATCACGGTGAATAAAAACATGGTGCCTTTTGATGATAAATCACCTTTTGTAACATCGGGAATTCGTGTTGGTACGCCAGCTATAACAACAAGAGGCTTAAAAGAAGATGATATGGCAGCCATTGTTGATTTAATTGATGAGGTTATTATAAATCATCAAGATGAAGATAAGCTTAAAGATGTAGCAAGTAAAGTAAATGCTATGATGGGAGATAAGCCTTTATTTTCTTAATTATACGTGTACTATCTAATAATATAAAGAAAGCCTATACGTTATTGTATAGGCTTTTTTAATATTCGATATGTTTTATTATTCTGTTGTATGCTGATAAGCTCCCGCATCTGGAGATGTCGTACGGTTTTCTCTTGAAATATCTTCTGGAACTTGTGCTGCAAATGTTGTGTTACCTAAGTTAATGGCAGCAGAACTTTCGCCAATACGCATTTGATTGTTTTCAGCATTTAAAAACGCTGGATCATCATTAAAAACATTTCCTTCGTATTTTAATGTGTCATTAAAATTGTAGTTTGCTGTATTAAAACTATTTGTTGGGTCTTCAAATCTTAATAAAGAGTTAGTGAATTTGAAATTAAAAGAAACGTCATTGTCGCTAATTTCATCTAAAATAAATTCTGGGTTATCATTTCCGTAAATAATGCAGTTATTAAAATTAGCTTCGGTTAAATCGGCAAGAAATAATGTACCATCACTATTTTCTTGAAAATTGTTTAATAATAATGCAGGGAATTGCCTAAAGCTATTGCTCCAGTAATTTGCGATGGTGCAATGTGTAAAGTTATATTTTCCACCAAGAGTTCCTGCAAACGATGTTAAGCCAGTATTGTTAATGACTAGATTTTCGGCTAAGATAGATGTGTTTCTACCTAAAATACCATAGTTACTAGAATTGTAAATCTGCGAGTTAGTAATAGTTAATTTATCGTTAGCTTCATTTGGGTTACCATCACTTAAAATACCTACAGAAGCATTTTTTATAGTGGTATAATTTATAGTGTTGTTTACACTGCCTTCAAATAACCAAATGGTCCCCCATTGTCCTGGAACTTCAGAAAAAGATGGTTCTAATCTATCACCTTCCAAGAAAACTTCATTTTCTAGTAATTCTTCGTTATTACTAAATTCGCCGTTAATATGAAGCGAAGCACCTTCTGATACTAACAGACCAGAATCGGCATGAAAATGTACGCGTGTTCCTGCATTTATGGTTAATGTTTCGCCATTGGGAACTGCCGCAAAGCCATAAACAACGTAAGGTTTTTCGTTTGTAAAGGTGAGTTCTTCTTGGAGTAAATAGCGTCCTTGAATGTCGCTTTCAACTTGTTCGCCACCAACATTTAATGTTATTGTTTCAATAACGCCAGTGGTGTTATCTCTATTTGGGTAAATAAAATGTGCGTCTTTTACTAGGGTAACCAAATCGACTGTTTGCATATTAGAACCAATACCAAATTCAATTTCATCGGTATAAAGGAACTCGCCGTTTATGTTAGGTAAGTTATTAATATTTATAGTTGTTTCAACAAAAACATACATACTATCGTTGGCTAAAATTTCTACATTTTGAAATTCTTTACCAGCAACTCCATCAACATTTAAGCGGTATTCTGAATTTTCGCCACGTGCTAATCTTACCGATGGAATGCTAATATCATCATCACTACGATTGTATACTTTAAGGTTATATGTGCTAGACCCTATATTGGTGAATACGGTATCCAAATAAACAGTGTCTTTGGAGAATGCTAATCCGCCAGATCTTGTTTCAAAATCTAATTCTTTCCGGCAAGAACTCCAAAGTAAAAGAATAAGTGAAAAAATTATGAATGTTGCTATGCGTTTCATGAAAGAGTTGACTTAGTGTATGCTAAAATAAAACTTTTAACAATATGATTTATTATAAATGGGCTTAAGAAAATATTTGAGCAATGTCTTTAGGGATTCTTGTTGGGCGTTTACTTTTTGCATCTATAAAACACCATTGTGTTGTTGATTTTGCTAAGAGGGTGTTTTCGGTATTAGAAAATTCTACAATTCTAGTAGATTTTACGCCTTTGGTTTCCTCAACATAGGTAGTTACGATAATCGTTTCCCCGAGTTTAGCCTCTTTTTTATATTCAATATAATGGTTAATCATAACCCAAAAATAAGTGCTTCTTATCGCTTCGGTGGTTTCTTTATACCAATGTTGCTCTGCAATATCTTGTACCCATTGCACATATTGTACATTGTTAACGTGGTTTAGTTGATCAAGATTATTTTGGATAACAACAATATTTTTGGAGAATGTATTCACGTTATTCTATAATTTTTACCTCAAAAAGTTTGTCCCAACGTTTTCCTGTAACAAATAAGGTTTGGGTTTCAGGATTGTAGGCAATACCGTTTAACACATCTAGTTTTGGGTGCTGCGTTACTTTTTTATGTAAAGGAGAAAAGTCTATCACACCTTCTACAGCGCCGTTTTTAGGGTTAATAATAGCCACACCATTTTTTTGCCAGCGATTGGCATAAATTTTTCCGTTTACCCATTCTAGTTCGTTAAGTTCGACAACTTTACCTTTACTATGGTAAGCCTGAATATAATTTTGTTCCATTAAAGTTTCTGGGTCTAACGTCCAGATTTTTTCAGTACCATCACTTTTATATAGTGTTTTTCCATCGTTACAAATTCCCCAACCTTGCTTACTGTTGTTATATTTAAAGGATCCTGTTTTTTCAAAAGTTTCGGCATTATAAATAAATCCAGTGCCTCTTTTCCATGTTAATTGATACACTTTATTATTTAAAACCGTAAGGCCTTCACCAAAATATTGGTTAGCAAGATTTATGCTTTTTAAAGGCTCTCCAGTTTTATAGTCAACTTTTCTAAGTTTGGATTCGCCGTATTGTCCAGTACTTTCATATAATTCACCATTATAAAACTCTAATCCTTGGGTGTACGATGTTATATCGTGCGGGTATTCATTAATAATTTCAAAATGATACACTTTAGGTGTCTTATTATTTAAAACAGTAATGTTCGTAGCGATTGTTTCTGGTGTGTCATTTAGTTGAATTTGAGCCTCTAGAGTGTGCACACCAAGTTTAATAGTATTTAAAGGTGTTTGGTCTGAAATCTTGTTGCCATCAAGTAAGAATGTAACGTTACCAATATCATAGTTTTTAGGGTTCTCAAGACTAACTTTAAGTGTTTCTCCTAAGGTGAAAGAGTTGTTTTTAATGTTCGTTTTAATAAAAATGTTCTTTTTCATTTCAGCAATATTGTTCCCGCATGAAACAATAATAGTGGATAATGCTATGGCAATAAGTAATTTAACGGATGTCATGACTTTAAAAATAATTTGAAGCAATGTATTCAATAAAATTCAGTTTAAAAAATCATTGTAAAAGTATTAAAAGGTTGTATCTTTGCAGTCGGCAAGTCCTACACAACCAGCTCCTGCTGAATCCTCCAGGGCGGGAACGCAGCAAAGGTACGCGGTCGTAGCGGTGTGATGTAGGTAGCTTGCCTTTTTTTATGCGCTTTTCTTTCCTATTTAATTGTATTTTTGAGCTAAAATATCACAACTTATGTCTAAAATTATTTTAATTACTGGTGGTTCATCTGGTATTGGTAAGTCGGTTGGTGAGTTTCTAACAGCAAAAGGATTTCAGATTTATGGTACAAGTAGAAACCCAGAAAAATACACTAATAGTAAATTCCCTTTAGTTGCTTTAGATGTTGCTAATGTAGCAACTATAAAATCGGCTGTTTCCGAGGTTATTGAAAAATCAGGGCGATTAGATATCCTAATTAATAATGCTGGAGCAGGTATAACGGGGCCTATCGAGGAAATTCCAGATGCCGAAATAAAACGAAATTTTGAAACAAATTTCTTTGGGCCTTTAAATGTAATTAAAGAAGTTTTACCTCACATGCGCCAACAACAATCGGGGTTAATTATTAATGTGACTTCTATAGCTGGATACATGGGATTACCTTTTCGCGGTGTTTATAGTGCAAGTAAAGGGGCTTTAGAGCTAATTACCGAAGCCTACAGAATGGAGCTAAAACCATTTAATATAGAGATGACCAACGTTGCTCCAGGCGACTTCGCTACAAATATTGCCGCAGGAAGGTATCATGCGCCTGTAAACGATAAGTCGCCGTACAAAACATCTTATGGTAATACTTTAGCTTTAATGAATAGTCATGTAGATAGCGGTCAAGACCCTAAAATTATGGCTGAAGCTATTTTAAGAGTTATCAACACCCAAAAGCCAAAAGCCCATTATAAAGTAGGGGAGTTTATGCAAAAATTCTCTATTGTTTTAAAGCGTATTTTACCAGATAAAGTTTACGAAAGGCTATTAATGAACCATTATAAATTGTAATTTTGCAACTGAAACGTTATTAAATGTAAATTCACCTAGTATTAATAGTGAAATACTTGATTTAAAAACAGTTCAGAAACACTTAAATCTCGATTTTCGAGAAAATAACACAACTTAAACGCATTTATTTAAATGAAATTTTTTATTGATACTGCTAACTTAGAGCAAATTAAAGAAGCCCAAGATATGGGAATTTTAGATGGTGTTACAACAAACCCATCGTTAATGGCAAAAGAAGGTATTACGGGTCATGACAATATCATGAAACATTATGTAGACATCTGCAATATTGTAGATGGCGATGTAAGTGCCGAAGTAATATCTACCGATTTTGACGGTATGGTAAAAGAAGGAGAAGCCTTAGCTGAACTTCATGATCAAATTGTTATTAAATTACCTATGATTAAAGATGGTGTAAAAGCCTGTAAATACTTTAGCGATAAAGGTATTAAAACCAATGTTACTTTAGTGTTTTCTGCAGGGCAAGCGTTATTAGCTGCAAAAGCAGGAGCGACCTATGTGTCACCATTTATTGGAAGATTAGACGATATTTCAACAGATGGATTAAACCTAATTGCTGAAATTCGCCATATTTATGATAATTATGCGTTTGATACCGAAATATTAGCCGCATCTGTACGTCATACGATGCACGTAATTGATTGTGCTAAAATTGGCGCCGATGTTATGACAGGACCTTTAAGTTCTATTTCTGGCTTGTTAAAGCACCCGTTAACCGATATTGGGTTAGAAAAGTTTTTAGCAGATTACAAAAAAGGGAATTAAAAAAACTTGTTATATAAATGAAAAGCCTCGATTGTTTCGAGGCTTTTTTTATGGGTTTAAGGCTTCTAACAATTGGTTTTCAAAATGAATTGAAAACATATTAGTGTGCGGATTAATTATTTGCCCTCTCTTATTTACCAAGATAACTTTATTAATAGGATAAATAGCGAGAGATTGTTTGCCTTCGGTTGGGTTTTCAAATAAAAACTCGTTTGTTTTATCGTATTTGTAAAGCTTTAAATGCTCCTGCCATGCAGGAACATGGTTTTCATAAGCATTAATAGCAACAAAGTTTATTTCTGGATATTTTTTCTCTAATTCTTTAACCTTTTCATGCGATTCTTGAAAATGTCTTAAGTAGGATTGTCTCCAAAAATAAATAACAGTTGGTTTATGGTTCATTAATTGCCCAAGTCTTTTTTCATTTCCGTTAATATCAAACACTTTAATGTTAGGTAAGGTGTTTCCTGGTTTTAGGCCTTTTAATGCGTTTATGGTATTTGTTAAGTATTCTTTTTGATCTTTATTGGAACATTTAGAGTTAAACGATTTTAAAAACGTATCGTAATCTTTTACATTTTTATTATCACTTATAAACTCTATAGCTGTATTCATTAGCAACGAATTTTTAATATTGTCACTTTTTACCAAGCTATCAATATAATCTAATCTAGTTAAGTTGTAATTGAGACACTTTCTATTAAAAATACTATCGTTAGACTCTTTAAAGTGCTTTGTTAAGGCTAAGTTTTCAAAGTGGTGTCTTAAAAAAGAATAATAAGGAAAATAATCTTTTATACTAGAATGGTTATAGTCTATATCTTTTCTAAAAGCGTAAAAATCCTCTGGAAGCGATTCTATTATTTTGCGTTCGTTAGTAGAATAATTTACAAAAGGATATACCTCTTTACTTAGATAGTAATCGTAATTAATGTTGGCCTCAACTAGATCGACAAATCTTTTTGAAACAGTATTTTTCACTGAAAAGTCTTTAAGCTTTTTTAGTTTACTCTCTTTAATAGAATCTACTTTAGTTTCAAACTCTTTTGGTGGTAATTGGCTAAAACCAAGCACTTTTTTATCATCAATTTCACTCTCTAAAAACAATTCAATTAAATAATTGTTCTTTTTAGCACCATGTCCTGTAAAAACCAGCGATTCATCAAATTCCATAGTATTAAGTCTAAGCATAATACTATCGTTAGGTTCTAGTAAAACCATTTGATGTTCAAAGCCATCAGCAGCATGTAGTTTAAACAAATAAAGACCAGAAGTTAAGCTGTCAAACTTGTAAATAAATCTATTTCTTTTATCAAGTTTTAAGGTATCGACAAGCTTGGAATCCGATTTTGTTAAAACAACAAAATCGTCTTTAGGGTTTACAATTTCGCCACCTAAATAAGCAACATCATTGTTTTGGCTAGCATCTTTTTCACAAGAGACTAACAAAATGCCAAAAAATAGAATCATGCATGCACGGCTAAGTAATAAAAGCATAGAAATAGGTGTTTTCATACGTTACAAAAATACCTCATGCAACCATGATGCCTTGTTAATACGTTGTTAAATATTAATATGTAAGGTTTTGTTTCTACATATAATAGCTTTTTTCTACTTTTGCAAAAATTAAAAGCAAGAGGAATGTTATCAGTATCTAATTTATCTGTACAATTTGGAAAACGTATTTTGTTTGATGAGGTAAACACCACCTTTAATCAAGGAAATTGTTACGGAATTATTGGTGCCAATGGTGCCGGGAAGTCTACATTTTTAAAGATACTTTCAGGAAAGCAAGAGGCAACATCTGGACATGTACATTTAGAGCCAGGAAAACGTATGTCGGTTTTAGAGCAAAATCATAATTTATATGATGAGTATCCTGTGCTAGAAACGGTATTACGCGGTAATAAACCTTTGTTTGAAATTAAAACAGAAATAGACCAATTGTATGCCGATTATTCCGATGAGAATGCAGAAAAAATTGGCGAGCTTCAAGTAAAATTTGAAGAAATGGACGGTTGGAATGCCGAAAGTAGTGCCGCAGCCTTATTATCAAACTTAGGAATTACCGAAGATTTGCATTATACTTTAATGAGCGACCTTGATGGAAAGCAAAAAGTACGTGTATTATTGGCACAAGCGTTATTTGGAAATCCAGATGTGTTAATTATGGATGAGCCTACCAACGACCTAGATTACGAAACGATTTCTTGGTTAGAAAACTTTTTAGCAAACTACGAAAATTGTGTTATCGTGGTTTCTCACGACCGTCACTTTTTAGATGCGGTTTGTACACATATTTCTGATATTGATTTTGGAAAAATTAATCATTATTCAGGGAATTATTCATTCTGGTACGAGTCGTCGCAATTAGCGGCAAAGCAACGCGCACAACAAAATAAAAAGGCCGAAGAGAAGAAGAAAGAACTTGAAGAATTTATTAGACGTTTTTCTGCTAACGTAGCCAAATCTAAACAAGCGACATCTAGAAAAAAGATGATAGAAAAATTGAACGTCTCTGAAATTAAGCCTTCAAGTCGTCGTTATCCTGCTATTATTTTTGAAAGAGAACGTGAAGCGGGCAATCAAATTTTAAATATAGAAGGTCTTTCAGCTTCAATAGAAGGCGAAACTTTATTTAAAAACATAGATCTTAATTTAGCCAAAGGCGATAAGGTGGTTGTGTTTTCAAAAGATTCAAGAGCAACAACAGCGTTTTATCAAATTATTAACGACAAAGAAAAAGCCAATTCAGGAGAGTTTGCTTGGGGAATTACAACCACGCAATCGTATTTACCATTAGATAATAGTGACTATTTTAATAGCGAATTATCGCTTGTAGATTGGTTACGCCAATGGGCAAAGACCGAAGAAGAACGCGAAGAGGTTTATATAAGAGGATTCTTAGGAAAAATGATTTTTAGTGGAGAAGAAGCCTTAAAAAAATGTAATGTGCTTTCTGGAGGCGAAAAGGTACGTTGTATGTTAAGTAGAATGATGATGGTAAGAGCAAATGTATTAATGCTAGACGAGCCAACAAACCACTTAGATTTAGAAAGTATTACAGCGTTTAACAATTCGCTTAAAAACTTTAAAGGTACGGTGTTATTAACCACACACGATCATGAGTTTGCGCAAACCGTTGGTAATAGAATAGTAGAATTAACACCAAATGGCGTTATCGATAGATACATGACGTTTGATGAATATATGCAAGATCCTAAAATAAAGGAACTACGCGATAAAATGTATGCCGTAACGGCTTAATTGGTATCGGCTTCCAATTCATTGGTAACACGTTCTATTACAGGGCGTGCTGTTTCAACTTCGTCTTCACTAACGTAAAGATCTTGAAATCCTGGAATAGAAGCCATAAAACCAGCTAAACGGCCAGATTCGGTTTCATCTTTTACCACGGGATTAATGCCAATAGCTTTAAGTTTGTCTACAATAAGTTGCACAACAATAAAGCTGCCAGAAAATATTTTTTTGTAAGTAGAATCCATAATTATAGCGTTTATGGTTGCCTACTAAAGATACGAAATTTTATTGAGATTTTAAATAGATTTAAATATGAAAAAAGCCTGCTTAAAGCAGGCTTTTTTGTTATCTCAACTCAGCACCGAGTTGTTTTTCAAAATTGGTTTGGAGCTTTTTCATAATTTTATCTATTTGTTTATCTGTAAGAGTTTTGTTTTCGTCTTGTAATGTAAAGCTTACAGCATAACTTTTTTTGCCTTCAGGAAGGTTTTTACCTTGATAAACATCAAATAAATCAACATCTTTTAATAGTTTCTTCTCGGTTTGAGAAGCGATTTTATCAATGTCTTCAAAAGTAACATGGTTATCTATCAATAAAGCAAAATCTCGTCTTACTTCAGGGTATTTAGGGATTTCGGTATACGAAATACTATTGGTTTTAGCTGTTTCAATAATATTATCCCAATTAAATTCGGCATAAAGGACGTTTTGAGAAATATCGAAGGGTTTTAAAACCGCTTTTTTAATCACACCAAACTCTACCAATTTTGTTTTCTTTTTTGAGATGCAAATACCTTCGGAAAGCAAATCGGTTGAAATAGGAGAGGTCGAGGTTCCTTGTATTCCTAAGCGATTAAAAATGGTGTTTATAATTCCTTTTAAATAAAAGAAATCACTTTCTCTTATAGTAGAATTCCAGCGCTCGTTATCTCTATTTCCTGTAACAAAAAGCGATAAACGTTTAAACTCTTCGCGTTTACCATTAAAATCGTGGTATGTTTTACCAAATTCAAATAACTTTAAGTTATTACGTTTTCTATTAATATTATGATTAATGGCTTCAAGACCAGAAAACAACATACTTTGGCGTAACACACTTAAGTCGCTACTAAGTGGATTTAACATTTCAACATTATGCTCATTTTTTAATTGTTCGCTTAGTTCTGTATATTTTGCAGAGGTAAGCGAGTTTGAAAGCATTTCGTAAAATCCTTGAGATGCTAATTGATTACCAATAATATTTTGAAGTTTATAATCTTCAAATCTCGAAGTATTAGAAATAGATGCGTTAAGCTTTTCGGTGGTTTTTATATTATTATAACCATAAACGCGTAATACTTCTTCAATAACATCGGCTTCACGCTGCACATCGTTTCTGTAAGCAGGAATAGTAAGACCTAAACCGGCTTCGGTAACATTGTTAATTTTAATGCCTAACGACATTAAAATTTCTTTTATAGTTTCTTTGGGGATTTCTTCACCAATAAGTTTTTTAGCATTATCAAAACTTAAACGTACTTGAAAATCTTCTATTTTTTTAGGGTAAGTATCAAATACATCGCTAGTAATTTCACCTCCCGCTATATCTTGAATTAGTAATGCTGCGCGTTTTAAAGCGTATTCTGTAATATTTGGATCGATACCTCTTTCAAATCTAAAAGACGCATCAGTATTTAAACCGTGTCTTTTAGCTGTTTTTCTAACAGAAACAGGGTTGAAATAAGCACTCTCTAAAAAGATTGCTGTGGTAGTTTCTGTAACACCTGAATGTAATCCTCCAAATACGCCAGCAATGCACATAGGTTTTTCGGCATTACATATCATTAAATCTTCTTCATGAAGCTCGCGTTCTACTTCGTCAAGGGTTGTAAATTTGGTTCCTGCAGGAAGTGTTTTTACTTCAATTTTGTTGCCTGTAATTTTAGAGGCATCAAAAGCGTGTAATGGTTGTCCTAATTCGTGTAGCACATAGTTTGTAGCATCTACAACATTATTTTTAGGTGTTAATCCTATAGCTAATAATCTGTTTTTTAACCAGTTTGGTGACTCGCTTACTTTTAATCCAGAAATGGTTACACCACAATATCTTGGTGCTAAATCGTAATTTTTAACATCAACATCAATACGCAGTGTGCGGTTTTCAACATGAAAAGCACTTACAGAAGGTGTTATTAATTCTGAGTTAATATCTTTTTGAAGCAGTCCAGCTTTAAGGTCTCTTGCGGTGCCAAAATGACTCATAGCATCGGCTCGGTTGGGCGTTAGGCCAATTTCGAAAACATAGTCGTTTTCAACCTCGAAAACTTCCGCTAGAGGTGTTCCAGGAGTTAAACTGTTGTCTAAAACCATGATGCCATCATGGGAGTTTCCTAGTCCTAATTCGTCTTCGGCACAAATCATTCCTTGGCTAACTTCACCACGAATTTTCCCTTTTTTTATTTTCCAGGCTTCGCCTTCAGGGGTGTATAATGTTGTTCCTACAGTAGCCACAGGTACTTTTTGACCTTTATCTACATTAGGGGCGCCACAAACAATTTGAACGGGGTCTGATTCGCCTATATTTACCGTAGTAACTTTTAAGCGGTCTGCGTTTGCGTGTTTTTCGCAGGTTAGCACTTCGCCAACAACAATACCATCAAGGCCACCTTTAACCGATTGAAAGCTTTCTATACCTTCAACTTCAAGTCCTAAATCTGTAAGTAATTCACCTGTTTTTTCAGCGTCCCAATCTATTTGAATAAATTGCTTAAGCCAATTGTAAGAAATCTTCATAAGATGTCATTCTGTTTAAGTGTGCAAAGATAATAAACCTCTTAGGTTATTTGAAATAGATAAGAGGTTTTTAAAGAGTTTATAAAACGAAACTAGTTAGTTTTTATTCTTTTTAAATAATGGGATTAAATAAGATATGTTATAGCCATACCCAAAACCAAAGTTACCACTATCGTAAGTTTTATGATATCCTGGAATATATAAGTTTTCGTAGCCGTTAGGTTGGTCTTGACTAATAATATATTTAAACTGCGCATTGGCGCCTAAATATAAGTTTTTAAGGACCTCTACTTTTATACCTAGAATAACTTCGCCCCAAATTGCAGTAAGACCACTAAATTCTTGACTTTCGTTACTTGAAAGTTGTGGTGCCCAATATTGATTAGGAGCGTATACACTAAATGATTCTAATGTTTGAGAAAATGTACTAGCTCCAACCCGAAACCCGCCGTAAATCATGTTTTCCATGCCATACCAATTATCGTAAGCATTATAATCGACACCGGCTTTAAAGTAGGTTCCTTTAGCTGTATTGGTTAAATGGTCGTTATTGGTTTTCTTTTCTTCGGCACCAATTTCACCTGCTAAATACCATCGTCGGGTTAATCTGTAGTCTCCATTTATTTCAAAGCCAGTGTAATCGTCATCAATAAAAGAGCGAATTAATTTTCCTATATCACCACCAAGACGAATACCGTATTTTTGTTTCACCTTTAAGGAATCTGGTATATTATTGGTTTCTGGGAGGCTATCGTTTTGCGCAAAAGAGAGGGCACAAAACAGTAAAAAAACCATATTAATGGTAAATTTTGTAATGTACTTCATCTTCGTTATTTACTATTAAATTATCGTTTGCTGGTATTATATTTTGAATCCAATTGTCGCCATCATCTTCTACGGTTATAGTTACATTTTTAAATACAGTTCTGTAACCACAGCCTCTTGAGAGGTATTCTTGCTCTCTAGTATAGTTAATGGTAATAATATCTTCATTTCCTTCTATAATATCGTCTTCTGGTTCTGGTGTGCCGTTATCATCAACATTATAATCTATATGTAACCTAAACTGTGTTACATCATCGGTTGTTTTTAGCGGTAACAGTAAGCTACTTGTTCTAACAACATCGTAATCTGAGAGTACAGATTCATTGCCAACACCTTGAACACGTAAATTAAACACATTTTTAGGGGTGTCTTCATCTGGGAAATTAATGTCTAAAAGTGCAATATTAATTCTAGATGTTGTAATACTTTCGGAACAAATATCATCACGTTCACACGTGAATAAAACTAAAGCGAGTAGAAGTGACGCTGTGATTTTTTTCATAACAATTTTATCTTCTTTCCAAAAGTACAACAGTTTCTATGTGCGCTGTATGTGGAAATTGATCGACTAAACTTAGTTTTTTTATCTTGTAATTGGCGTGTCCAAGTTGTTCAATGTCTCTAGCTTGGGTTGCTGGATTGCAAGATACATAAACCAAACGTTTTGCATTTAGGTTTATGATTTTTTTAAGCGTTTTAGGTGTAATACCAGCTCTTGCGGGGTCCAAAATAATGGTTTTAATATTGTTTTTGTACTGTGGATGCTCGGTTAAAAATTTCCCAACATCGGCAGCATAAAATTGCAAGCCTTCAATGCCATTACGTTGTGCATTTTTTTTGGCATCTTCTATTGCCGATGCAACAATGTCTACACCTATTATTTTTGTATTATTTGCTTTTGAAGCTATAATTTGACCTATAGTTCCTGTACCACAAAATAAATCTAAAACAACACTGTTATCTACAGCTTCTCTATCTTCAAGAGCATAATCAACAACTTTTGAATATAATTTTTCGGCAGATTTTGGATTAGTTTGAAAGAAACTTTTCATGCTAATTTCAAATTGTAACCCTAATAATTCCTCGACAATTTTATCTTTTCCATAGACTAGTTTTATACTCCCTGAAGTAGCAATAGTACGATCTCCAATTTCATCGTTAATAGTATGTAATAAGCCTGCTAATCTATCTCCAAATAGAGAGACTAAAAACTCTGCAAAAGCAGTTAAATCAAATTTTGATAAGTCGTGAGATGTGGTCACTAAATTAAATAACAAGGCATTGGTTTTGTGGGATTTTCTTACAACAAAATACCTGAAAAAACCTGTTTTTCTGGGTGCATGCCATGGTGGTAACCCTGTTTTTTCACAGTAATGTCTTATGGTTTTTAAATGGGTTTCTACCGCTTCGTCAAAAAGGCCAGAATCTTTTTCTAGGTTTTCACCCATCCACCAAGTACCACGCCTTTTAAATCCTAAGGTAAACTCATCTACATCGGTCTGTTTGGTTTTGTCATATCCAATAGCCGAAAAACCATATTCCATTTTGTTTCTGTAATGAAACACATTTGGAGAGCTAATAAACGCATCAAAATAGTTCTCAATATTATCTACTTTACCAATTTTTTTAAACAGCGAAAGGGTACTTTCCTTTTTATATTTATGTTGTAAATCAATAGGCAACTTTATGTAAGGTGCGCCAGGTATGTCTTGGTAGGGGACTTCAACTTCATCGGGTGATGACTGTAAAACATCAATAAGTTTACATTCAGCATACTTTTTACTAGACTTTTTAACCTGAGCTTTTACAAGCTGACCTGGAAGTGTATTGGGTACAAATACAATAAACTCGCCATGTTCGTTTTTAAGACGCGCTATACCTTTTCCACCAAAGGCATAGTCTTCTATTTTTAAATTTAGTATTTGTCCGCGTTTTACAAATTTATTTCGTTCTCTTCGAGGCATTATTCTTTATATTCAATGGTCTGCAAAATTAGCAAAACTTATGAATTAATATGGCTTTTATTATAACATTGATAATGTTGTTTGTTTTCTAAAACTTAAATATATACTAGCAAAAAATCTTAAACTAACATTTTAAGAAGCAGTTAATATTTAGTAATTTGCGAACTCTTAGGGATGATTTCTCTCCCACGCTGAATTTTCGAGGGTTTCGGAAGGATAAAGGTAGAGAAGGAATGGTTATTTTATTCACACATTAAACTATTTATTAAAATGGCTGTTTTAGACCAATTAACATCGCAAGAAGCGATGGATTTAGAAAACAAGTATGGCGCACATAACTATCATCCACTTCCAGTGGTATTAAGTAAAGGTGAAGGCGTTCATGTTTGGGATGTAGAAGGCAAGCAATATTACGATTTTCTTTCAGCATATTCTGCTGTTAATCAAGGGCATTGTCATCCAAAAATTGTTGGCGCAATGACATCGCAAGCGCAAACTTTAACACTAACATCTAGAGCGTTTTATAATGATATGTTAGGGCGATTTGAAAAATTTGCAACAGCATATTTTGGATTTGATAAATTGCTACCAATGAATACAGGAGCCGAAGCTGTAGAAACGGCACTAAAAGTATGTAGACGTTGGGCTTATCAAGTAAAAGGAATTGATGAAAATGATGCTGAAATTATTGTATGTGAAAACAATTTCCATGGAAGAACAACTACAATTATTTCATTTTCAAACGATCCTGTAGCTAGAAAAAACTTTGGGCCTTACACTAAAGGCTTTATTAAAATAGATTACGATAATTTAGACGCTTTAGAAGAAGCTTTAAAAAACAACCCTAATGTTGCTGGCTTTTTAGTAGAGCCTATTCAAGGAGAAGCTGGTGTTTATGTGCCATCTGAAGGGTATTTGCAAAAAGCCAAAGCCCTTTGTGAAAAGTATAATGTTTTGTTTATTGCCGATGAAGTACAAACAGGTATTGCCAGAACCGGACAATTATTAGCTTGCGATCATGAGAATGTAAAGCCTAATATTTTAATTTTAGGTAAAGCTTTAAGTGGCGGTGCTTATCCAGTAAGTGCTGTTTTAGCCAATGATGATATTATGAATGTGATTACACCAGGTAGTCACGGAAGTACTTTTGGTGGTAACCCTGTTGCTGCAGCGGTTGCTATTGCTGCGTTAGAAGTTGTTAAAGAAGAGTCTTTAGCCGAAAATGCAGAAGCTTTAGGGCAGCTTTTTAGAAGTGAAATGAATAAATATATAGCCGAAAGTAATATTGTAACACTTGTGAGAGGAAAAGGCTTGTTAAATGCTATTGTTATTGATGAAGATGAAGAAAGTGATACCGCTTGGAATATTTGTATGGCATTACGTGATAACGGCTTGTTGGCAAAGCCAACTCATGGTAATATTATTCGTTTTGCACCACCATTAGTAATGAACAAAGAGCAGTTGTTAGATTGTGTTGCTATTATTACAAAAACACTCAAAGCGTTTGAAAAATAGATCAAACTAACATATGATAGTATTAAAAGTGGTTGATGTTTATCAATCACTTTTTTTATGGAGCAAGTTCGGTAAATGGGTGTAAGGGAAGGTTTCTTAAAAACCAAAACACAAGAACAATAATAAGAACTGTTATTGTAAATTTTGAGGTGTGAATTAGATTATAAGTTTCTTTTTTAAAAAATGTTAATCTTATAAATGTTAAGGCTTCATAACCTAAAACAATTCCTAGAAGAATAAATAAATAATTATGTCGTAACCCTTCAATAAAATGGCCGTTTAAAATATCATGAATAGCTCTTTGACTCCCACAACCAGGGCAATATAGTCCTGTAAACCTATAAAAAGGGCACTTAGGAAATAATTGTATTTCTTCGGAAGAAGGGTTTACAAAAAAATATAGCGATACTGCAGAGATAAGCAGGATCGCTATAATAATGTATAAAAAAAGTCTTAATCTAGAAGTCGCCATTAGCTATTGCGGCAAAAATTGCAATTCCATAAATAGCAAAAATAACGATATAAATTAAAAGTGCTAATGCCACAGAAACAATTCCCCATGTTTTAGCATTTTTAGACGCTCTTTCGGCTTCAGCGTAGTTTCCATCTTCATAAAGGCTATTAACCTTTGTTGAATAAATAATACTAACAATTCCTGCTGGTAAACAACATAAAATAGTGCTAATAATAGCCAAGGCTAAATAACTGTTAGGTCTAGTTGGTTTATTTTCCATGTTTTTTGGTATAAGTTTTTAATTTAAATAAAAAGTAATAAAAAAGCGACCATTAAAATGGTCACTTTTAATAGTTAAAGCGATAAGATTAGTTGCCTTGCTGTTGTTGCCATTGTTCCATCATTTGTTGCGATTGCTCCATCATTTCATCCCATCCAACTGTGGCAATTCTGTATATAGTTGCTGCAAAATAAACTAAGTTGATGATTAGAATAACTAAAGCTACAATTCGTGCAGTATCCATAGATTTAACACTACTTTGATCGTAGTTTTCTGGATGAAGTTTAGCATCTTTTAGTTTATTCATTGCAATAAAAAAGGCAATTCCAGATAAGATAAAGCCTAATCCGCCAAAGCAGCAGCATAATAAACCTAAAATGGCTAAAATATAAACGACTGTTGGGTTAAGTTTTTGTTGTTCCATAAGTAAGTGAAGTTATTGGTTAATTAATTTAATAGTAAAACTTACAAGTATCGTTGTTACCGAAGTTATTGCAAGAATATTAATAATTTTATTAGCGTGTTTAAATTTAAAGAAAAAATTTAAACACAAAAAAAGCGTTAAAACAATTAAAGGATAAATGGCAGGATACATTTTAAAAGCAGCACTAAACTCGCCTTTTAAAATTAAAAAGAATGCACGTTGTATACCACACCCCAAACAATCAAAACCTAATAATTGCTTATTAAGGCAAGGAAGCATATAATGTTCTAGTTCAAAAGACATCACGTCTGTTTACGTTGTTTTAGGGTATAACTATTTACAATAATTTTGCCTAAAAGTACAAATTAATTGCAAACGTATTATATGATTTTAATTTAATTAGTGACGCAGTAATATGTATTTTTGTTACTTGTATTTATAAAGGTTGATATATGATGATTCAAAAAACGATAAATTACTTACTTATTATTATTGGCGCAATTGTAGCAATTTATGCGCAAGCAGGCGAGAAGCAGGATACCGTAATACTTATTTTAGGTATGTTTTGTTTAATGATTGGTTTGTACAGGGTTTCAAGAACAATTCCTAGCAAACGTGAAAAAGAAGTAGAAAAAAACGACTCTGAGAATGTTTAAGGTAGGACAATCTGTATCGGTATTAGATGAAGACTTAACAGGAGAGGTTATTGCTGTAAAAGGCGATGTGATTACCGTTTCTTGCGATGGGTTTGATTTAGAGTTTTCGGCTGATGAATTAGTATTAATAGATGATGCTTTGGGGCAATCATACATAACACCAGATCAGGAGGATATAAACCAAAAAGCACAACCTAAGAAAAGGCAAACTACGCGCAAGAAAAAGGCCAAAGATAAATATTCGCCAACCATGGAAGTGGATTTACACATTCATCAATTAACCGATAAGTCTGGTAGAATGACAAACCATGAGATGCTAAACTTACAAGTAGATACTGCCAGGCGACAATTAGAGTTTGCTATAAGAAAGCGTTTTCAGAAAATTGTGTTTATTCATGGTGTAGGCGAAGGTGTTCTAAAAATGGAATTAGAATACCTTTTTGGACGCTACAACGTAAAATATTACGATGCCGATTACAAAAAATACGGTTTAGGTGCCACCGAAGTTTATATTTACCAAAATGCAACACCTGACTAAAACTCAGGTGTAAACGTTCTACCAGCCGAAGGACTTATTTCCATAGTGCCAAAATCAAATTCGCTTTGGTTTAGATTTGAAAAAGAGATGTTTTCAACAAGAATTTCAATAACAAACAGTTGTTCAATATTATGAGTTCTGTATGCTGTTGCGGGAACAGTTGTACTAACATCTGGGTTTAAATAGTCGGCTACATTAGGATTGGTAAAATCGTTAGCAGGATTATTGTCTTGTATTTCATTTTCTTCATCTATGGTTAAAACACCATCGCCATCATCGTCGTTATCTAAATAATTAGGAATACCATCGCCATCGGTATCTACTGGGTTTGTTAACGGATCACCATCAACATCATCATCAAAATCGCCATCGTTGTTGGCATCAACCAAATCATTATCATTAAGTTCGGTTATTGTTAATACGTTGTCACCATCATCATCGGCATCTAAAAAGTTTGGTATTCCATCGCCATCAGTATCATCATCATATAAATCGCCATTACCATTTATATCTTCCATTTCTGCAGGAACACCATCGTTATCATCTTCAATTAAAGTGGTGTAAATAGTAAAATTTCCTGCGGTACTTGAGTAATCGTTTTCAATACCAAGATTGGATGGTGGAATGTCGTTACAAAAAATATTACCGCTAATAGCCGAATTATAAGTACGATAATTAAAAGCATTGGTTGAGCCATTAATATTACCCGTAATTTCAGGATTTACTAGTTCTACTATAGGAGAGTCTGGACTTATATTATCGTATTGTAAAATATCTTCAATAGCATCTATAGGGTTTGTTATTTTTAAAGAAAGCGACTCGTTTGGGGTTGTTTTGGTTTTATAAAACACAAGGTTACCACAATATTCAAAAGTATCGTCAAACTCTAGTTCAACAGTTATCACATCACCATCATCGCAAGATAATAACAAGGTAATTATAGTGAATAGTGCTAAATATTTTTGCATAGCATAAATTTTATTTGAACAAAAATACAGGATTTGCTAAATATAGAACGCTGCATCTTGTAAATAATTTTATTTGACCTATTTTTGTGGCCTAAATAAAAAAAGGCATAAAATAGGGCAATGAAATCGGTATATTTAGATAGTGCAGCAACCACACAAGTTAGAGAAGAAGTTATTAACGATATTAAAGACGTTTTGTTGAATAATTATGGAAATCCATCGTCAACCCATGCGTTTGGGCGTTCTTCTAAAACAATTATTGAAACTGCACGAAAAGCTATAGCGAAGACATTAAATGCCTTGCCACAAGAAATTATTTTTACTTCAGGTGGCACCGAAGCCGATAACATGATTTTACGTTGTGCTGTTCGTGATGGCGGTGTAAAAACAATAATTACATCGGCTATAGAGCATCATGCCGTGTTACATACCGTAGAAGAACTTGAAAAAGAATATGGTATTACAGTAAAATATGTAAAACTACAAGCGTGTGGCACGCCAGATTACGACAATTTAGAGCATTTACTAACAGAGAGTAATAACAAAACGTTAGTAAGTTTAATGCATGTAAATAACGAAATAGGGAATATTCTTGACATTGAAAAGGTCGCTAAAATGTGTAAAGACAATGAAGCACTTTTTCATAGTGATACCGTACAGTCTATTGGGCATTTTGAATGGGATGTACAACAAGTTCCTATTGATTTTATGACGGCAGCTGCACACAAATTTCATGGTCCGAAAGGGATTGGATTTGCTTATATAAGAAAAGATAGCAACTTAAAACCTTTAATTTTTGGTGGCTCGCAAGAACGTGGCTACCGTGCGGGTACCGAAGCTGTACATAATATTAAAGGCTTGGAAACTGCTTTTAAGTTGGCTTATGAAAATTTAGAAGAAGAACGTACTTATGTACAAGAGTTGAAAGATTATTTCACTTTACAATTAGAAAAAGCTATTCCAGATGTAAAATTTAACGGTAATTGCCATAATAACGTTAAAAGCACGTATACGTTAATAAATGCATGTTTACCTATGCCACCAGAAAAGGCATTAACATTACCGTTTCAACTAGATTTAAAAGGTATTGCGTGTTCTAAAGGAAGTGCTTGCCAAAGCGGTAGTAGTAAAGGCTCTCATGTTTTAGAGCAAATCCTTTCAGAGGAAGATAAACAAAAACCTTCTATTCGTTTCTCGTTTAGTAAGTTTAATACTAAAGATGAGATTGATTATGTGGTTAACGTTCTAAAAGAATTTGTTGAGGATTAATCCAAATTCTTAAAACTTCATTGTTGTTCTTATATTAAAAATTCTTGGCGTTAAATAATTAGGAATTGCATATTGGCGTTGGCTATATACATCTCTTACCCAAGTATTGGTAATGGAGTTTTGTACATCAAAAATATTGAAAATCTCAAATCCTAACGATAAGTATTTAAAAGGTTTACGCCATCCTTTGTCAAAACGTTCGTTATAATCTACAACCACATATTGTAAGCCTAGATCGGCGCGTTTATAATCTGGTAAACGGTTTTGATACTCATAAGGATTAGCATAGCTAGGAGATCCACCAGGCAGCCCTGTGTTATAAACCAAATTAAGGTACATTTTCATTTTTGGTAATATTGGCACATAGTCTTGAAATAAGGCAGCAAATTTTAAGCGTTGGTCTGTAGGTCTTGCAATATAGCCTTGGTCGTCTATATTTTCTTCAGTTTTTAAATAGCCAAAACTTACCCAAGATTCTGTTCCTGGAACAAACTCACCATTAAGTCTTAAATCTAAACCATACGCATAGGCTTCGGCATTATTTTTAGCACGATAACGAATACGTACATTTTCTACTGTATAAGGATTAACATCGGTTATTTTTTTATAATAAGCCTCGGTTGTTAATTTAAATGGTCTATCCCACATTTTAAAGCTGTAATCGTTTCCTAAAACAAGGTGTACTGATTTTTGTGCTTTTACGTCTGGATTTACTATGCCTGATGAGTCTCTAAGCTCACGATAAAATGGCGGTTGATAATATAAACCACCACCAAGCCTAAATAACATATCTCTTTTCCAGTTAGGCTTTACGGCTATTTGCGCTCTTGGACTAATAACTGTTTGTGTTTTTGATATAATATTGTCTCCACTTACAGTCCAATTATGAACACGTCCGCCAGCATTAAGCCAAACCTCGGTGTCGTTTATATTTAAACGGCGACTCCATTGTAAATAAGCCTGAATTCTATCTATTTGGGTTTCATTTTTTGTGCGCACATTTTGAAATGCTGTTAGTGGGCCTTCGTATGGTGCGTAAGGTTGCTCGTTAAAGGCATCGCTGCTTGGTGGATTTATTGAAAACCCTGCCGAATCAATTACTTCCCATTCAACTAAACGATCACGAATGTCTTCGTGGGTGTACTTTAAAGACCATTCAAAATTATTATCGTTTATCTCGTAGTTTCCTTTGTGTTGAATGTTAGTAATTAAAGCATCTAAATCATTTCTACCGTGGTTAAGTTGCCCACCAATACCTTCGCTATATTCAACTTCACCTAAATCTTCATCGCCAATATTGGTGTTAACTTCTCCTAAACGGTATTGCGCTAAAATATCGAAATACTCTTCTTCTGTTGTGTGGTAGGTCGAACCAATAAGTTGTAACGATAGATTGTCGTTAACAGTATAAGTTCCTTTTAAAGCACCAAATAGCGTTTGATATCTATCTTTTTCTTGCCCTTCGTAATAAACTAATAAGGCTAACGGATTATCTAATGTACCAAAATTGGTTTGCCTAGTTTTAGGCTGATAATTGTATTTGTTAATAGAAGCATTTCCTAGAAAATCTAATTGAAACTTGTCGCTAAACTTATAAGTTAAATAAGATTGAACATCGAAAAACGTAGGGTCGTAGTTGGTTTCGGTTTGTTTAGCATCGACTAATAGGCTGTTATCACGATAGCGAACACCTACAATACCTGTAAATTTAGAATCTTTACTAGTGCCTTCAACAGCAAGGCTTCCGCCAAGTAAACTAGCATCAAGGCTAACACCAAATTCGTAGGGTTGCCGATAGGTAATATCTAATACAGAGGAAAGCTTATCACCGTATTTGGCTTGAAATCCACCCGCAGAGAAGTCAACATTTCTTACCAAATCAGTATTTACAAAACTAAGCCCTTCTTGTTGTCCTGAGCGAATTAAAAACGGACGGTAAACTTCAAACCCGTTAACGTAAACTAAGTTTTCATCGTAATTTCCACCACGAACAGAATATTGTGTACTTAATTCGTTATTACTACTAACGCCAGGTAATGTTTTTAATAGATTTTCTACACCAGCATTGGCGCCAGGAATTTTTCTAATAGTTTTGGGTTCTAGAGTAACAATACCTTGAATGTCTTTTCTTTTCTCGCTAGAAATAACAACGGTTGAAATTTGCTCAACGTTACTTTTCATAACAGGGTTAAACTCAAAAGACTCTCCGTTTTTAAGATTAAATGTAGCCTGTATAGTTTTAAAGGTAATATGAGTAAAGGTTACTAAAATATCTTCATTTGCGGGAACTTTAAGAGTATAAAACCCATTGTTGTTTGAGGTTGTTCCAAATTGCGATGCTTTAATATTAACATTACTTATAGGAATGTTATTTTCATCTAGAATAACACCTTTAATAGTACCTGTTTGCGCCATGCTTAACACAGGTAGTAAAAAAAGGCAAATAAGCTGAATTTTAAAATAGGCCTTCAAGGGATTGTTTTTTATTTTCTATAGAATGTAGCTTCAAATGTAGAACTATTTCCCACATTATCTGTTACAATTACCTTTAATTTATTTTTAGTATCTGTTATCATGCCATCTGTAAAGTCATGAACTAGCATATCTGTTTTATAATCGTACTCCATTAAAACCCACTTGCCATTTACGGTAGCTCTGTAATTAGAGATTCCTGATCCTTTATCGTCAATTTTTAGTTTTAAGTAACGGTATTTGCTTAACCATTTGCCATTGGTAAAATTTGTTGGTTTTATGGTTGGGTTTTCATCATCTATGGCTAAGGCGTATTTTCCTAAAGTTCTCGTTCTCGTGTAAATTTTTCCGGTTTCTTTGTATGTTTTAGAATATAAAGGGTAATCGTTATAACCTACTAATCGCGCAATGTATAGTTGGTTTAAATCGTCTTGCTTTAAGGAAGATGTATCGTAAGTAATAGTGAAATATTTTTTAGCAGGAATAATATCGTCGTGTAATTGAATAGTATCGTTACTTGCCGAAAAGTCTAAGAAAAAGTCATCGTAAAAGGTGTCTTGTGGAAAATTTATAGAAATGTTATTATGGAGGATTTCATTCTGTTTATTGGCATAAATATAATAATGTGTCTCTTTAATTGGCTCTTTTCTTATATCTTCTTCCTTTTTTCCTTTAATATTAATGGTAACCCAACTATCGTTTTCGTGGTAATCTTTTACACGAATTTTATATACCGATGCTGTGCTGTCCTCAATAATTAAGTAGCCATTATTATCGGCTTCTTTATATAGACTTAACGGATTGTTTTTTTCAATGAATAGTTTTTGAAGTCTATCTTTATGGGTTTTATAATATTCGTAATCTATTAACCTATTTAGATGTCTGGTTTCAGAAAATGAAAACCGTCTAAAATCGATATCAATTTTTTTAAATCCGTTAAAAAATGATTGAATGTTGTAAACCCCATTATTATTGTAGGCTAAATCTTGTCTGTCGTTAGTTTCAATTGCAAAACCAAGTTTGCCAAAAGCTTCAATTTTCTCGGTGGTATAATCGCCATTACCTAGCGCTCTAAGACGTAATTTTTGCTTGTCGTTAGAATTATTAACATGCGCATTATCACCAATAGGGTAAACAAATAAACTTTTAATCATGGGTTTTGTGGTGTCTTTAACATCCATGCCAAAGAGTAGGGGATTAATAGGACGCTCTAAATTATCTCTAATTTCAAAATGCAAATGTGGACCGCCGGAGCCACCAGTATTGCCACTATAAGCAATAATATCGCCTTGTTCAACTAATAACTCGCTAGTATTTGGGAAAACTTCAATTTCAAACGATTCTTTATCATACTGTGCTTTTTTAATATAAGCTTCAATTTTAGGGCTAAACTTTTGTAAATGGGCATAAACAGTGGTGTACCCATTAGGGTGTGTAATGTATAACGCTTTTCCGTAACCATAATGTTGTATTTTAATTCTGCTTACATAACCACTCGCAGCGGCGTATACTTTTAAGCCTTCTCTTTGTTGTGTTTTTATATCAAGTCCAGAGTGAAAATGATTAGAGCGTAACTCGGCAAAAGTTCCAGATAACACAAGGGTAACATCTAATGGATGAATAAAGTAATCTTCTGGGTAAGGACTTGAGTTTTGAGCAAAAAGTAATGTTGGTAGTAATAAAAATAATAAAATGGTCTTGTGCATAAAGCTTGTAATATCGAATTGCTAAAATATTAATTTGATTAAGATTTGCAAAGGCAAATCAAACGCTAGAAATTTTTAAGGTACAAGGAGGGTATAATAACGTGAAAATACAAAATTTATTTAAAAACAATTGTAATTTTAGGAGAGGAATCATAACTTTGTATGATAAGTATTATGTATTGCTGATGAGTAAAATTGAAACCCTTGTTGATACTCTTGAAGCCCAAATTAATAAGGCTGTTAATAAAATAGAAGAGCTAAAACAAGCTAATTTAAGCATACAACAAGAACTACAATTAACTCAAAAACAGCTTCAAAACCAAAAACAGCTTGCTGCAGATTGGGAAGAAAAATACGAAGCGTTAAAAGTTGCAAACACAATACTTGGTAGTGACGACAGTAAAAGAGAAACTAAGCTCAAAATAAATGCATTAATACGAGAAATTGACTATTGTATAGCAGAACTCTCTCAATAATGCTAAGTTTAACATAGGTATGTCTGATAGGTTAAAAATTAAAATATCCATAGCGAATAGGGTATATCCTTTAACTATTCAGCCCAGTCAAGAAGAAGGTTTGCGCAAAGCAGCCAAAAAGATTGAAACCATGATTAAACAATTTGAGCAAAGTTATTCCGTTAGAGATAAACAAGATGTACTCGCCATGTGCGCCTTACAATTTGCATCTCAAGTGGAACAAAAAACAATAGATAAAGATAATGCAAGTGAGCATGTTGAAGACAAGTTAGAAACTTTAAATAACATCCTTCAGGAGCATTTAAACTCTTAACGTTCTTAAAAATAAATAAAGGTTACTGCCTACATTGATTATTTTTTTTGGTAAACTCAACAGGAATTCTTTAAAAAGGATGAGTCTAAGTTGTTAAAGCGCGCTATCTTAGAATAGATTCTTGATCAGCTTGTTAGTCCTAAACTTGCATTTAAGGAGTTTTATTCAAAACACAAAATCGATGTAGGCTTTTTTTATATATAAAATAACTAATAACTAACATGGATAACCCAATTATATTACTTGTAGGAGGTGCTTTGCTAGGCTTAATCGTAGGATTTATAATAGCTAAAGCCATTGAAAAGAAAAATGCTTCAAAACTTGTAAATGAAGCCGAAAAATCTGCGGCTAGCATTTTAAAAGAAGCTAAAAGTGAAGGCGAGTCGATAAAAAAAGACAAAATACTTCAGGCCAAAGAAAAGTTTATAGAACTAAAATCCGAACATGAAAAAGTCATCATGTCTCGCGATAAAAAAATGGCCGATGCCGAAAAACGTACTAGAGATAAAGAATCTCAAGTGTCTAGTGAGCTTTCAAAAAACAAAAAACTTAATCAAAGTCTTGAAGATAAAATAAAGGACTATAATCACAGATTAGAAATCCTTGATAAAAAACAAGAAGAAATAGATAGGTTACATAAAAGCCAGGTACAACAATTAGAAGTTATTTCTAGTTTATCTGCAGATGAAGCCAAAGCACAATTAATAGAATCGCTTAAGGGTGAGGCTAAAAACGATGCTATGGCATACATTCAATCTACTTTAGAAGATGCTAAACTTACAGCACAACAAGAAGCCAAAAAAGTTATCATCAACACAATTCAACGTGTAGGAACAGAAGAAGCTATCGATAATTGCGTATCTGTATTTAATATCGAATCGGACGACGTAAAAGGACGTATTATTGGTCGTGAAGGCCGTAACATACGCGCCATAGAAGCTGCAACTGGTGTAGAAATTATTGTTGATGATACCCCAGAAGCGATTATTCTTTCTTGTTTCGACTCTGTAAGACGTGAAATTGCTAGATTATCACTACATAAATTAGTTACCGACGGTAGAATTCACCCTGCAAGAATTGAAGAAGTGGTGAAGAAGACCAAAAAGCAAATAGAACAAGAAATTATAGAGGTTGGTAAACGTACCATTATAGATTTAGGTATTCATAATCTTCACCCAGAGTTAGTAAAAACTGTAGGGCGTATGAAATACCGCTCATCTTACGGTCAAAATTTATTACAACACTCACGAGAAGTTGCAAAACTATGTGGTGTTATGGCAGCCGAACTTGGCTTGAATCCTAAGCTAGCAAAACGTGCCGGATTGTTACACGATATTGGAAAAGTGCCAGATGCCGAAACCGATATGGAAACACCACACGCTATACTTGGTATGCAATGGGCCGAAAAATATGGTGAAAAAGCCGACGTTTGTAACGCCATTGGAGCGCATCATGACGAAATTGAAATGAAATCGTTACTAGCACCAATAGTTCAAGTGTGCGATGCTATTTCAGGAGCCAGACCAGGAGCCAGACGCCAAGTTTTGGATAGCTATATTCAGCGTTTAAAAGACTTAGAAGACATTGCCTTTGGATTTAACGGCGTAAAGAAAGCTTATGCTATTCAAGCAGGACGTGAATTACGTGTTATTGTAGAAAGTGATAAAGTAGACGATCAAAAAGCGTCGGAATTATCATTTAACATATCGCAAAAAATTCAAACCGATATGACGTATCCGGGACAAGTAAAAATTACAGTAATTCGCGAAACAAGAGCTATTAATATCGCGAAGTAAAAGCATATAAAATCCGTTTAAAAGTTGAATATGTGTGTCATTCTGAACTTGTTTCAGGTTGACAAAAAGACCTTTTTAAACGGGTTTCTATTTTCTTGGGTGAAACGTTTCTACAATATCCTGTAAATGGCCCTTTTCTATATGCATATAAATTTCGGTAGTGGTAATACTTTCATGACCCAACATTTGTTGTATAGCTCGTAAATCGGCACCATTTTCCAGTAAATGTGTGGCAAACGAATGTCTAAAGGTATGTGGAGAAATACTTTTTTTAAGTCCTATTTTTTCTGCTAATTGTTTTATAATGGTAAAAATCATGGCCCGTGTAAGTTGTTTGCCCCGACGATTTAAAAATAAGGTATCTTCAAAGCCAGGTTGTATTTTTTGATGAGATCTAACCTCTTTACTATATATTGTAATATATTTTTGCGTAGCGGGAACAATAGGTACAAAACGTTGTTTGTCGCCTTTTCCAGTAACTTTTATAAAGCCTTCATCAAAAAATAAATCCGATAGCTTTAAACCAGTTAATTCGCTTACACGTAGGCCACAACTATATAAGGTTTCTAACATGGCGCGGTTGCGTTCGCCTTCGGGTTTGCTTAAATCTATAGCAGTAATTAATTGGTTAATTTCGTCTTCAGAGAGCGTATTGGGTAGTTTTCTACCAATTTTAGGTGATTCGATAAGTTCAAGCGGGTTGGTTGTTCTGTAATCTTCAAATATTAAATAATTAAAAAAGCCCCGTAATCCAGAAATTAATCGCGATTGCGATCTTGCATTAACCGATTTGGCCGATTGATAAATAAAACCTTGAATGGTTTCTGTTTCTATTTGTATAGGCGATATCGTTATATTGTTGTTGTCTAGATAGTTGACTAGCTTTTCAACATCCAAACCATAATTAACGATAGAATTATTAGATAACCCACGTTCTATTTTTAAATATAGTTTATAGTCTTTTATGGCTTGGTTCCACGTCATATTTAATAGTAAAATTATGTTTAAGTGTTTGGTTTTTAGGTTATTAACAATTTAAAGAACATTTTTAATTAAATAAAACACTGACCTTCAGTAGTTTATGTTGTGGTGGTTAATTATTTATAAATTTGATTGTTAATAATTAAAAAAAAAGTATTTAGTTTGCAGCACCAATTTAAAAAACTTAAACAATTATGAAAAAATTAATTTTATCTGCTGCAATTGCAGTATTTGGATTTACTGGTGTTATGGCACAAGAATTTAGCTTTGGACCAAAAGCTGGTGTTAACTTTGCAACCTTAAATGGAGATGTAGAAAATGCAGAAATGCAAGTAGGTTTCCATATTGGTGGTGCTGCAGAATACAAGTTCAACGAAAAAATGGGTGTTCAAGCAGAATTATTATTTTCCACTCAAGGAGCAAAGGACGAGTATTCAGAGTCAGAGACAAATGGAGGTATAACATATTCACTAAAAGAAGAATCTAAAGTTAAATTAAACTATGTTAACATTCCTGTAATGTTTAAATACTACATAGTTAATGGATTCAATGTGTCTGCTGGACCGCAAGTAGGTATTTTAGCTTCTGCAAAAGAAGAATATGATTATGAAGAATCAGTTTCTGGAGGTGGAATGAATCAAACAGAGTCAGGATCTGCTGAAAGAGATATCGATGATAATTTAAAGTCAATTGATTTTGGACTTAACTTTGGTGTTGGTTACAAAATGGATATGGGACTTACTTTCGATGCTCGTTATAACCTAGGTTTAATGAATATTAATGATGCACCTAATTCAGATGATTACAAAATTTCTAATGGAGTAATCCAAGTTTCTGTAGGATTTATGTTCTAAGGTATTTATTGTATAATATACTATAAAAAAGCCGAAGCATTTGCTTCGGCTTTTTTGTGTTATAGTTTGAGCTATTTTAAACAGCTGATATTGTGAAGTCTAAAATTTTCACTAAATTACCTCAGTATTAATCAATTTAAAAACTTAACTATTATGAAAAAAGTGTTTTTATCGGTTATCGCTGTTTTAGCTTTAACTTTTGGAATGAATGCCCAAGAAGGTTTCAGTGCTGGAGCTTTTATTGGAGTTCCTGTTTCAGGAAGCGATTATGCAACGTTTTCTATAGGTGCTGATGTTACCTATTTGTTTGAAATTAATGAAAAGTTTAGTGTAGGGCCTACAACTGGTTTTTCTCATTCTTTTGGTGATGATAGAATATATTATGATAATAATGGCGCTTATAACGTAGATGATCCCTTCCAATATGTTCCTATTGCTGGTGCTGGTCGATTTAATATAAACGAAATGTTTACTGTTGGCTTAGATTTAGGGTATGCCGTAGGTATTAACGATGATAATGATGGTGGGTTTTACTACCGCCCAATGTTTGGGTATAACATAAACGATATGATTCAATTAAATGCGTCTTATAGAGGAATAAGCTTAGGTGACGCAAATAGAGTGT
Source organism: Mangrovimonas cancribranchiae (assembly GCF_037126245.1). Classification (NCBI taxonomy): domain Bacteria; kingdom Pseudomonadati; phylum Bacteroidota; class Flavobacteriia; order Flavobacteriales; family Flavobacteriaceae; genus Mangrovimonas; species Mangrovimonas cancribranchiae. Next base: position 1,590,961 of record NZ_CP136925.1, on the reverse strand, counting down.
ATTATGGAAATTACTATTATGATTATGGATATACAGGGTCTTTTGGTATTTTTAGTGTAGGAGCAACATTTAGCTTCTAATATATACTTAACCAATACATATTTAAAAGGGCAGAGGTTTTCTGCTCTTTTTTTATACATTTACATTATGAAGAAAATCATTATTATAAACGGACCCAATTTAAACTTATTAGGGAAACGCGAACCTAATATTTATGGCAGTTTAACGTTTAATGAGTTTTTTGAACAAATACAAAGTAAGTATTCAGAAATCACTTTAGAGCATTATCAATCAAATGTAGAAGGCGAATTGATTAATAAGCTACACAAAGCTGGTTTTGGAGCTTACGATGGCATTATTTTAAATGCAGCGGCTTACACACATACATCGGTTGGTATTGGCGATGCCGTAGCGGCTATAGAAACACCTGTGGTAGAAGTACATATTTCCAATACGTTTGATAGGGAAGAGTTTAGGCATAAATCGTATGTATCGCCTAATGCAAAAGGTGTTATTGTAGGGTTTGGGCTGCAAAGCTACGAATTGGCTATTCAGAGTTTTTAGAGCTATTTTTTATCTTAAAATTTAGAACCAATTCATCCAAAACACTTTTAAAAACATCCAAGTTTTTAATTGAACATTGTTCGTAGATTAAGTAATCATAATAAACATTTTCATTTTTTTCTGTGTTGTAAAGCAAGATGTTAATGTAAATTCTTTCGTAAGTCTTACCTTGCTTTGGGAAAAACTGAAAAAAGAATGCTAATTTATATGGTTCAGACCCAATATTATCTATAGCGCTTGAGTAATATTCTTTTGAAATGTATTCGTTGTATTCGTCATGTGCTAATGCAAAAGAAGATTTTCTAACGCTTTTTTTATAGTTAACAACATCTTGACTATTAATAGTATTGAATGAATGCGGTGTATAGTCAATATTATGTTTTTCAAGAATGTTAAAAACAATAGTTTCTAATTTCTTTCTTAAAGTTAATTTATTTGTTATTTCTTTGATGTTGTCGGGGTTTTTCAAACTTGTATCAAAAAAAATAGGAAGTAAATCTATTTTTGTTACATTATTACTGTTTGAAGCTTCGCTTTTGTGATATTCAATTTTTAAATTAGGACAGGCACTATTTTTTAAACTTTTTGCAGAAATTGTTTGACGGTGTGAGTTTACTCCTCCACAAGAAACTAAAATAAATATTATAATTATTGTAAATAGTCTCATATCTTATCTAAAATAAAAAAAGATGACCCTTTTTGGGGTCATCTTTTTTAAAGGAATTAATTTATAAATGAATAACTTCATCGTAAGCATCGGCAACAGCTTCCATAACGGCTTCACTCATTGTTGGGTGCGGATGCACAGCTTTTAACACTTCGTGTCCTGTAGTTTCTAATTTTCTACCTAAAACAGCTTCGGCAATCATATCGGTAACACCAGCTCCAATCATGTGGCATCCTAACCATTCGCCATATTTAGCATCGAAAATAACTTTTACAAAACCATCTTTGTTTCCGCCAGCACTAGCTTTACCTGATGCTGAGAATGGGAATTTCCCAACTTTAATATCGTAACCTTCTTCTTTGGCTGCTTTTTCAGTTAATCCAACCGAAGCAATTTCTGGAGAGCAGTACGTACAACCTGGAATGTTACCATAGTCTAAAGCTTCTACATGCATATTGGCAATTTTTTCAACACAAAGAATACCTTCGGCAGAAGCGACGTGAGCTAAAGCTTGTCCTGGAGTAACATCGCCAATGGCGTAATAACCAGGAATGTTGGTTTGGTAATAATCATTTACTAAAATTTTGTCACGATCAACTACAATACCTACATCTTCTAATCCTATGTTTTCAATATTGGTTTTAATACCAACAGCAGAAAGAACCACATCAGCTTCAAGAACTTCTTCGCCTTTTTTAGTCTTTACGGTTGCTTTTACACCATTTCCAGAGGTATCTACGTTAGTAACTTCGGCAGAAGTCATAATTTTAATACCGTTTTTCTTAAAGCTTCGTTCTAATTGTTTTGAAACGTCTTCATCTTCAACAGGAACAACATTTGGTAAATACTCAACAATAGTTACATCGGTTCCCATAGAGTTATAAAAATAAGCAAACTCTACACCAATAGCACCAGAACCAACTACAATCATTTTCTTAGGTTGCTTTTTTAGTGTCATGGCTTCGCGGTAACCAATTACCTTTTCACCATCTTGTGGTAAGCTTGGTAATTCACGAGAACGCGCTCCTGTTGCAATAATAATATGGTCTGCACTGTAGTCTTTACCATCAACTTCTACCTTTTTACCAGGTTTAAGTTTTCCAAAGCCTTCAATAACGTCTATTTTGTTCTTTTTCATAAGGAATTGCACACCTTTGCTCATGCCTTCGGCAACACCACGACTACGTTTTACTACAGCATCAAAGTCTTTATCGGCGTCTTTTACAGAAAGGCCATAATCTTCGGCATGTTTTAAATATTCAAAAACTTGAGCAGATTTCAACAAGGCTTTTGTTGGAATACATCCCCAATTTAAACAAACACCACCAAGGCTTTCTTTTTCTACAATAGCCGTTTTAAAACCTAATTGAGATGCTCTAATAGCAGTTACGTAGCCTCCTGGACCACTTCCTAGAACAATAATATCGTATTTACTCATGAGAATTTATTTTGTCTAATTTTTCAAGCTACGAATTTACGAAACCTAAACCGAAATATGAATTTAGCTGTTAAAAAAATAATACCTTTGTATTGAAAGCATACACTTATGAATATACCTCGTTTAAGCTGTCCGCGTATTGTTATTATTGGTGGCGGATTTGCAGGTGTTTCGTTAGCGAAACAATTGTCTAAGCAAGAAGCGCAAGTTGTATTGTTAGATAAGCATAACTATCATACATTTCAGCCCTTATTATACCAAGTGTCAACTGGAGGTTTAGAGCCCGATTCCATTGCGTATCCGTTGCGAAAAATTCTTAAAAACTTTCCAAATATATTATTTAGGTTAGCTAATGTAGAAGAAATTAATACAGATACTAATACTGTAATAACTAATATAGGGGATATTAAATACGATTATTTAGTATTAGCAACAGGATCTAAAACCAATTTCTTTGGAAATACCGAGATTGAACAAAACGCTATGGCTATGAAAACCATACCACAGTCGTTAAACTTACGTAGCTTAATTTTAGAGAATTTTGAAGATGCTTTGTTGACTTCCGACTTAAAAGAGCGCGACAAGCTCATGAACTTTGTTATTGTTGGCGCAGGACCAACAGGTGTTGAACTAGCAGGAGCTCTAGCCGAAATAAAAAAAGGTATTTTACCTAAGGATTATCCAGATTTGGATACCAGACGTGTGCAAATAAATTTAGTACAATCAGGCGACCGCGTATTAAAACAAATGAGTGAAAAAGCCTCTAAAAAAGCGGAAGATTTTTTAGAAGAATTAGGGGTGAATATATGGAAAAACCTACGAGTAAATTCTTATGATGGAAATGTAGTAAGAACAAACACCGACGTGGTTTTTGAAACCGCTACCATGATTTGGGCTGCAGGTGTTAAAGGCACTAACATAAAAGGGTTAGATGCCGACAAGTTTACCACAAGAGGGAATAGAGTAGTTGTAGATGAATTTAATAACGTTAAAGGCTTAGAAAATGTTTTTGCAGTAGGCGATATTGCTAGCATGGAAACTAAAAATTACCCCAACGGATTTCCTATGATGGCACAACCAGCTATACAGCAAGGCGAGCAACTAGGGGGAAATCTGGTGCGATTATTAGAGGGCAAAACAATGGTTCCTTTTAAATATAAAGATAAAGGCGCTATGGGAACAGTAGGGAGAAATAAAGCTGTTGTAGATTTAGAACGTTGGAAATTTCAAGGAAGTTTTGCTTGGTTTGTATGGATGTTTGTGCACTTATACTTTTTAATAGGCTTTAGAAATAGAGCTGTAGTTTTTATAAACTGGGTATACAACTATATTAGGTTTGACCGTGAAGCACGATTAATTATTCGTCCGTTTAAGTATAAAAACAGAACCCGTTAATCTTCTTGGTTTTGCTCGTTTTTAGTTTCAAAATCTAAACTTACCGAATTAACACAATATCGCAACCCAGTCTTTGTTGGGCCATCTTTAAAAACATGGCCTAAGTGGCTTCCACAATTGCTACATAAAATTTCGGTTCTAACCATACCTAAAGAGCGATCTTCTACATAGGTTATGGTGCCTTCAATAGCATCGTCAAAACTAGGCCATCCACAATGCGCATCAAACTTAGTATTACTATCAAACAAGGTTTGTCCACAAGCAGCACAATTGTAGTTTCCTTTTTCAAAATGCAGGTTGTATTTTCCAGTATGCGGGCGCTCGGTGCCTTTCTCTCTTAAAACGCGGTATTCTTCATCGGTTAAAATGTTACGCCACTCGTCATCTGTTTTATTGACGTTGTATGTTGTTTTTTTATTTGAATTCATAGGCTTATTTTGACTGTGACAGCTTATTAAAGATAGAAATATAATTGAAATAGTTAATAAAGTAGCACGTTTCATGTTAATCAATTTGTGTTTTTTATTTTGTCGAAGACAAGTCGCTTAAATAACAAATTACAATGTTAAAGTTAAAATAACGTTGAATGAAAGCTTATAAATAAAAATGAAAGCTTATAAATAAAATAAATTAATTCTTTTTTGATTGTTGTTTTATTAGGAACGATTTTTGTATTTTTAATTAGAGATAATATAAAACACTAACTTATGAAATTAAAAAGTAAAATAGCTGTAGTAGTGGCTACAGGACTATTTTTGTCTTGCGCCACAAATCCATTTACAGGAAAACAAACTATGGCATTGCCAGGTACAGAAAATAGTGCCTTATTTCCAGCGTCTTTTCAGCAATATAACCAAGTACTAGCAGAAAGCGATGTAGAAACAGGAACAGCTAGAGCTGAAATGATTAAACGTGTGGGACAGCGAATTGCTGTAGCTGCCGAACGTTGGTTAAATGCTAATGGGCATCAAGGGTATTTAAGCGATTACGAATGGGAGTACAACTTAATTGATGATAAAACTGTAAATGCTTGGTGTATGCCAGGAGGAAAAATTGTCTTCTATACAGGCATTTTGCCTATTGCCGAAAGCGAAACAGGTGTTGCTGCTATTATGGGGCACGAAGTTGCCCACGCATTAGCAAATCACGGTCAACAACGTATGAGTGCAGGCATGTTACAGCAAGTAGGTGCTATAGGACTTAATGTAGCTTTACAGGATGATGAAAATTTAGAACTTTACAACCAAGCTTATGGTATAGGAACTCAGGTAGGTGGTATGTTGCCTTTTAGTAGAGCGCATGAAACAGAAGCTGATAAAATAGGCTTGTATTTAATGGCTATAGCCGGATATAATCCAGATGAAGCTGCAAACCTATGGGTACGCATGAAAGCTGCTAGTGGAGGAGAAGCGCCACCAGAAATGTTAAGTACACACCCGTCTAACGATTCAAGAATAGATAATTTAAAAGCATTAGCACCACAAGCAAAAGCGGAAGCAAAAAAGTTTGGAATAAATACATTTAGACCAATTTCAAAGTTTTAAAAACCGAAATAAAAAATAAATACTTACTTTAGAAGCTGCTTAAAAAAAGCAGCTTTTTTTTATGGATAAATTTAAAAAAGGAAGTAAAAAACTTCTTAACGCATGGGCGTTTTACGATTGGGCAAATTCGGTTTACACACTTACCATAGCATCAACCATATTCCCAATATTCTACGGGACTTTAAACTTTATTGATGGTAATAAAGTGCAAGCCTTTGGGTTTGAGGTTAAAAATACGGCGCTAATTTCGTTTGTTACAGCTTTTACATTTTTAGTAGTCGCATTTATTTCTCCAATATTATCGGGGGTTGCCGATTACCTTGGTAATAAAAAAGCCTTCATGAAGTTTTTCTGTTATTTAGGTGGAGTTGGCTGCATAGGTTTAAATTGGTTTAGTCTAGATTATATACATTTAAGTTTACTGTTTTACTTTTTTGGCTTAATAGGTTACTGGGGAAGTTTGGTGTTTTACAACTCTTATTTGCCAGATATTGCTTTTTCAGAACAACAAGATCGTGTGAGCGCCAAAGGGTTTTCAATGGGATATATAGGAAGTGTATTATTGCTTCTAATTAATTTAGCAATGGTTATGTATCCTGAACAGTTTGGTATAACAGGAACAGCAGAAGAAACTGCCGTAAAAGCTATGCGGTATTCGTTTATAACTGTTGGTTTGTGGTGGGTATTATTTAGTCAGTATACATTCTACATTTTACCCAAAGGGGTTTCCACAGGAAGAAAAGTTACAAAACATGTATTAATGAATGGTTTTAAAGAGCTTAATACAGTTTGGCAAGCTTTAAAACAAAATATTATTCTAAAGCGTTATTTGTATGCCTTTTTTGTGTACAGTATGGCTGTACAAACAATCATGTTGGTGGCAACCTATTTTGGTGAGCAGGAAATAGAATGGGGTACAGACCAGGAAAAAACCATGGGGCTTATTATAAGTATTTTAGTTATACAAGTAGTCGCTATTTTAGGCGCGGTTTTAACATCGCGAGTATCAGAAAAAATAGGGAATATAAAAACGTTAATCGCCGTTAACTTTATTTGGATGGCTATGTGTTTTGCCGCATATTTTGTTACAAAACCTATAGAGTTTTATATAACAGCATCGTTTGTAGGTTTAGTTATGGGAGGTATTCAATCCTTATCACGATCTACTTACTCTAAGTTTTTGCCTGAAACAAAAGACACAACGTCGTATTTTAGTTTTTTCGATGTATCTGAAAAAGTTGGTATTGTAATAGGTATGGTTATTTATGGAACCATTGATCAAGTTACAGGAAGTATGCGTAATGCTATTGTGTTTTTATTTATCTTTTTCTTGCTAGGTATTATATTGTTATTTCGTGTATTAAAAACGCAAAAAAAAGTGGTTGATTAAAAAATTATTATGTTTGTTTAAATAAACTTAAATCTATTATGAAAAATTTAAAACAGATAACCTTACTTTTTCTTTCTATTTTAGCATTAACCGCTTGCGAAAATGAACCTTTAGATGGAGATTTTAGTAATAACGCTGGAGAAACTGGCGGCGGTGGTGGATCAGTAAATTCGACTGATTTAATTGGTGATTGGGAAATAGTTTCTTTTGAAGCAACTACTGCTAACGAAATAGATATGATGGGACAAGTCTTTTCCTCTGGTTTTGAAGTTGAAGGTGTAGAAATGGACTATATTGTAACTTTTACCGAAAGTACTTTTGAAGCTAATGGTAATTACAATATGGAATTAACTATTTTAATGGATGGGCAACCAACACAGACTATGTCGCAAACATATACCGATGTGACAGGTTCTGGAACTTATACAACAGATGGAAATACAATGACGACTGATGGCACTTTTTTTGATTTTAGTTTTGAAGGTGTAGATATGTCTGAATTTGGAGGTTCGCAAACAGCAGAATATTCATTTTCTAATGGTGGGCAAACACTTACCATGACGCAAGATACGCAAGAAGTGGAAACAGCTAATGGTGCAGAAACAGTAACTATAGTTAACTCAATAACAGTTTTAAATAGGTTGTAAACCAACTTTTAAATGAATAATAAAAAAAAGCCTCTCAAAACTGAGAGGCTTTTTTGTTTACTTTCTTTTTAAAGTAACACTCCCATAATCTGAAGCAATAGTTATGCTATTTCCAGAATTTGGACTGCCGTAATAACCTTTATATTTTTTATCGCTACCATCTTTATCTTTTAAAGAAAATTGTAATGCATTGTCACTACTTAGAGATGCATAAGATAAATCAAAATCAAAGTTAAAGTTATAACCGGCTTCGTACCCTATTTTTATGCCTGTGTAATCCGATTCTATAGTAATGTTTCCGGCATTTTTAGTCATGTTGTCTATTTTTATAGAACCAAAATCAGCTTTAATAGAAGCGTTTTTGTAAACATCGCCAACAACAACAGTAAGGTAGTCGCCGTTGCCTTCAATATTATTTACTTGATCAATTTTTACGGTTCCATAATCGCAATTGTAATGAACGTTTTCGGCAAGTTCAATTTCGGTATTTGTATAATCGGCATTTATAGTAATATTTTCAACTTTTGAAATGGTAAAATCGCTATAATCGGCATTAATACTACCGCTTTTTATGTAGTCGAAATAACAGCCTTTGGTATAATCGAAATTAAAACTATTGTTGTCGGCTAGTAATTCTTTGGTGGTTATTTTACCGTAGTCGCAGTTAATTACAGCGCGACCTTCTAGTTTATCTAAATTGATGTTTCCATAGTCGTTACTTAAGTTTACAGCATTTGTTATGGGCATTTTTACTAGGTAATTAACTTGCATGTTTATGTTGCTATTTCCGCCCCAATTCCACCAACTACTCTTGAGCTTATTGAAAATTGTTTTTGCTGAAACACGGTTGTTAGAGCTTTCAAAATCAACTGTGATGTTTTCTAATTTCTTTTGAACTTTTTCTTCATTATTACCACTTGTTTTTATAGTAACCTCAATAGTAATTTTATTTTCATTCCAAGTGATGATATTTAGGTTTCCGTAACTGTTATCTATATGTAACTCGGCATTAGCATTAACATTAAAGCTACGTTTTATCGTTTTTTCCTTTTCGTGCTTATCGTTTACTGTTGCAAATGAAAATAAAGGAACAAGTAAAAAAACGAGTAATGTTTTAAAATGTATTATTGGTGTCATAATCTGTGTGTTTTAATTGATTTTGTAAGTCTATTTGTTTTAGAGTGTTTTGTAAAATGTCAATTCTGCTTTGAAAATTGGATATCATGGCGTAAATAACCCGTTGATCTTGACCACTTTTTGCTAAATCGGTTTTTAATTTTTCGTACTCATGTTCTAGTTTATCAAGTTGCAACATGGCGTCTTTAATAATCAATGTTGTTTCCGGGTTTTTGGCCTGGTTTAATTTCTTTAATTCAGCCGTAATTGTTGCCGTAAAGAAATTTTCTGCCTGAGCCATTTCTGGAGACACATTGGCTAAAGAAACAGCTTCTTGTGTATTGTTATTAAGTACCGCTACTGTAAAAATTAAGGTTACAATGGCTGCAATGCTTGCTAAAGGTTTCCATGAAAAGAAAGGTGTTTTAGATTTGTCTTGCTCTTGGTGTTGGAGCTTTTTCATGAATCTTTTTTGGTGTTCTTTTCTAGGGGATTCTATATCAAAATCACCTTTTAAATTACTAAATAGTTGTTCTAAATCATCTTTCATAAGCTCTTAATTAATTAACCATAGGTTCTAACTTTTGTCTTAAACTAGCTTTAGCTCTAGAAATAGTTGTTCTGCAATTAGCGTAAGACAAATTCATAATATCACATATTTCCTCGTAATCGTATCCTTCAATTAAATGTAGGGTTAAAGCAATTCTATAGTTTTCTTTAAGCGAATTCATTGTTTTAAGAATTTCTTTAGCTTTTAGTTGTGAAAAATTCTCAGAGCTATTATCTATACTCGAGTCTTCTTCAATTTTAAAAGCAACATCATCAAAAGGAACGTTTTGGTATTTACTATTTTTATTAAAATGATAAATACTTTTGTTTACTACAATACGTTTTAACCAAGCACCAAATGTGTTTATATCGTTTAGGCTATTAAGTTTTGTAAATGCCGTTAAAAAGGCATCTTGCATAATGTCTTCTGCGACAAAATCGTTTTTTACAATCCTATAGCTTATGTTATACATAGCTTTGTGGTACCTGTTGTAGATTTCCAATTGCGCAAGTTGGTTACCTACTTTGCAAAGCTTAATAAGCTGTTCGATATTTTGATGGGTTAGTGTCAATTAAAGCGTTTTGCTATTATATAGATAATACAATGTTTTGTTTGTTACAGTTATCTAGAAAAAAAATAATTCGTGGCATATTAATTGTCGGTATAGGTAGCAAATGTATCTTGGTTATTAGCTTAAATGCTTGAAACACAAAGAGACATTTGATTTTTTAATTTAAAAATAAGCAATTGATTTCTGTTATATTACATTAATTATGACAGAATGGCTCAAATATTACTATGAAGAAAACAAGTTTTTTAAGTCTTGACAGTTTGTCATTACAAGAGTTTGATGAGAATGCCGAGTTAATTCCGTTAATGACTCCAGAAGACGAAGAAGAAATTAACAAAGAAGATCTACCCGAAACCCTACCTATATTATCGTTACGTAATACAGTATTATTCCCTGGTGTTGTTATTCCTATAACCGCTGGTAGAGATAAATCTATAAAGTTAATTAATGATGCCAATTCAGGAAGCAAGGTAATTGGTGTTGTTGCTCAAAAAGATGAAGAGGTAGAAAACCCTTCGCCAACCGATATTTATAAAACAGGAACTGTAGCACGTATTTTACGTGTGCTAAAAATGCCAGATGGCAATGTAACTGTTATTATACAAGGAAAAAAGCGCTTTAAAATAGATGAGGTTTTAACAGAAGAACCTTATATGACAGCAACGGTAAGCGATGTTAAAGAAGAAAAACCAGAACCAACAAGTAAGGAGTTTGGAGCCATTATCGATTCTATTAAAGACTTGGCACTACAAATTATAAAAGATAGCCCAAACATTCCAACAGAAGCATCGTTTGCTATCAAAAATATTCAAAGTAACTCCTTTTTGGTAAACTTTGTCTCGTCTAATATGAATTTAGATGTTAAGGATAAGCAAAAGTTACTTGAGATAAATCATTTAAAAGATCGCTCTCTCGAAACCTTAAAGTATATGAATATAGAGTTCCAAAAACTGGAGCTTAAAAATGATATTCAGCTTAAGGTTCAAAACGATATGAGTCAACAGCAACGCGAATATTTCCTTCATCAGCAAATGAAAACCATTCAAGAAGAATTGGGAGGCGTAAGCCACGACCAGGAGTTGGAAGAAATGAAAGAGCGTGCCAAAAGCAAAAACTGGGACGACAAAGTAGCCAAGCATTTTGAAAAAGAAATAGCAAAAATGCAACGCATGAATCCACAAGTTGCAGAGTACTCTATTCAGCGTAATTATCTAGATTTGTTTTTAGAACTTCCTTGGAATGAGTTTAGTAAAGATAAGTTTGATTTAAAACGTGCTAAGAAAATTTTAGATCGTGACCATTATGGATTAGACGATGTGAAACGTCGTATTATAGAGTATTTAGCCGTACTTAAGTTGCGTAACGATATGAAATCGCCAATTCTTTGTCTATACGGACCTCCAGGAGTTGGTAAAACCTCTTTAGGAAAATCTATCGCCGAAGCCTTGGGTAGAGAATACGTCCGTATGTCGTTAGGTGGTTTGCGTGACGAAGCCGAAATACGCGGTCACAGAAAAACATATATTGGTGCCATGCCAGGTAGAATAATTCAAAATCTTAAAAAGGCAGGAACATCAAACCCAGTATTTGTATTGGATGAAATAGACAAACTGGCAAGTTCACATCAAGGCGACCCTTCATCGGCCATGTTAGAAGTTTTAGACCCAGAACAAAATAGCGAGTTTCATGACAATTTTTTAGAAATGGGTTACGACCTATCTAAAGTTATGTTTATAGCAACATGTAACACACTGTCTACAATTCAGCCAGCATTACGTGATAGAATGGAAGTTATTAATGTTACTGGCTATACTATTGAAGAAAAAGTGGAAATAGCTAAAAGGCATTTGTTACCAGATCAATTAAAAGAACATGGTTTAAATACCGATAACCTAAAAATAGGTAAACCACAATTAGAAAAAATTGTAGAAGGCTATACAAGAGAATCTGGTGTTCGTGGTTTAAATAAACAAGTAGCTAAAATGGTACGCTATGCTGCCAAAAATATAGCTATGGAAGAAGATTACAACATAAAAGTTACCAACGATGATGTTGTTGAGGTTCTTGGTGCACCTAAACTAGAACGTGATAAATACGAAAATAATAATGTTGCTGGTGTAGTAACAGGTTTAGCTTGGACAAGAGTAGGAGGTGATATTTTATTTATCGAATCTATACTTTCAAAAGGAAAAGGTAATTTAAGCATTACCGGAAACCTTGGCAAGGTGATGAAAGAATCTGCTACTATTGCCATGGAGTATATTAAATCTAATGCGAAAACATTTGGTATAAATCCAGAGGTATTCGATAATTATAATGTTCATATTCATGTGCCAGAAGGGGCAACTCCTAAAGATGGACCAAGTGCAGGAATTACTATGTTAACTTCGCTAGTATCGCTATTTACACAACGCAAAGTGAAGAAAAACTTAGCTATGACAGGCGAGATAACATTACGAGGTAAAGTACTACCTGTTGGCGGAATAAAAGAAAAGATTTTAGCCGCTAAACGTGCTAGAATAAAAGAAATTATTCTTTGTGAAGACAATAAAAGAGATATCGATGAAATTAAAGAAGAATATCTTAAAGGATTAACGTTTCATTATGTTTCCGATATGAGCGACGTAATAAATATAGCTTTGACCAATACCAAGGTCAAGAATGCCAAAAAATTATAAAGATAAGCCCCGAACTTTTTCGGGGTTTTTTATATGACATAAAAATAAATTAAACATACTATCGTTTTAAGATAGATTTAGTTATTTTGCAGCTTTATGTCAAGAAAAATTACCTTTTTACTTTTTTCATTGCTATTTAACTTTGTAGCTAGTGCGCAAGTTGGTGGAGAAACTACTTACCAGTTTTTAAACTTGGTATCGTCGCCACGACAAGCTGCTTTAGGAGGTAAAGTGCTAACTAACGTAGATTACGATGTTACCCAAGCACTTTATAATCCGTCAACTATTAATGTTGAGATGGATAATCAATTAGCAGTAAACTACACGAGTTATTTAGGCGACATAAATTATGGTACAGCTGCCTATGCTTACACTTGGGATAGACGTACACAAACATTGCACATAGGTGTAAACTATATAAACTACGGTAAGTTTGATGGATACGATGAATATGGTAACGCGACCAATACATTTACAGGAAATGAAGCTGCTCTATCTTTTGGGTATGCGCGTCAAATAGGGTATTCAGACTTTTATTTAGGTGGAAACATAAAATTTATAACCTCTAAGTTAGAACAATATAATTCATTTGGTGCCGCATTAGATGCGGGATTACTGTATATAAATGAAGATATTGAATTTCAAGCCTCCTTGGTCGTTAGAAATGCCGGTTTTCAAATAACCACTTATGCGGGGCAAAACGAACCGTTACCATTAGAAGTTGCCTTTGGTATGTCGCAAACCTTAGAAAATGTGCCATTACGCTGGCATTTAACATTCGAAAACTTACAAAAATGGCCCATAGGAGCAGCCAATCCGGCACGTGCTGAAACCGATTTAGAAGGAAATCAAACCCAAGATGAGGTAAGTTTTTTTGGAAATGTGTTAAGACATACTATTATAGGTGCAGAATTATTTCCAAAAGGTGGGTTTAATATTCGCTTAGGATATAACTTTAGAAGAGGCGAGGAGTTGCGTATTGTAGACCAAAGAAATTTCTCTGGAATATCGGCAGGTGTAGGGCTAAAGTTTGGTAAGTTTAGGTTTAGTTACACACATGCGCGATATACAAGTGCCTCGAACGCAAACTTTTTTGGAATGCAAATAGATTTAAGTGGCCGATGAAAAAAATTACAATTGCGATAGACGGACATTCTTCAACAGGCAAAAGTACTGTTGCAAAACAAATAGCATCCCATTTAGGATATACTTATGTAGATAGTGGCGCTATGTATAGAGCCGTGACACTTTTTGCAATGCAAAATAATTTTATTACTAAAGAAGCCTTTAATGTAAATACATTAGTAGAAAATCTTCACAAAATTCATATTCAATTTAAGTTTAATAAGGATTTAGGATTTTCTGAAGTGTATTTAAACAACAAAAATATTGAAAAAGAGATACGTACGTTAAATGTTTCTGCTTTTGTTAGTCAAGTAGCAGCCGTTCCAGAAGTCCGCTATCAATTAGTGAAGCAACAGCGCAAAATGGGCGAAGATAAAGGTGTGGTTATGGACGGACGTGATATAGGAACCGTTGTGTTCCCCAATGCTGAAGTTAAAATTTTCATGACAGCGTCTGCCGAAGTTCGAGCACAAAGGCGATTTGATGAATTAGTTAACCGAGGTGATAAAGTAGTGTTTGAAGATGTTTTAAAAAATGTAAAAGAACGCGATTATATAGATTCTCACAGAGCCGACTCACCATTAATAAAAGCCAATGATGCTATAGAAATAGACAACTCATCACTTACCCAAGAAGAGCAATTACATAAAATTCTTACCATTATTCAAGATGCCCAAAAATCAATGGGGTAATAGTTTAGTTTTTAGCAAAATAAGATTAGGTTATTCTAATAAAAAGTAGTATTTTTGCACTCCTTTTAGCGGATAGTCGGAAATAGAGAAAGGATAGTAAACAAATTTTAAAAACACTTCTGTGTGTTTCGCTTTAAATCTTCCGTAATCATACAGAATACAAATTTTTAATCAGCACATGGCTGAAAAAGCAAAACAAGCTGAAGTTGAAGCAACTGAAGCAAAAACAACAGAAACTCCAGAAATTCAAGTTTCTGAAGCTCAAAAAAATCCAGAACAATTTTTAAAAGACTTTAACTGGCACAATTACCAAGAAGGTATTGATGAGGTTGAAGATTCTCAATTACAAGAGTTCGAAAAATTAGTAGCCGATAACTTTGTAGATACTTTAGATGATGAAGTTGTAGAAGGAGAAGTTATCCACATTACAGATCGCGATGCTATTATCGATATCAACGCAAAATCTGAAGGCGTTATTTCATTAAATGAATTCCGTTACAACCCAGATTTAAAAGTTGGTGATAAAGTAGAAGTATTAATCGATGTACGTGAAGATGCTACTGGACAATTAGTATTATCTCACCGTAAAGCTCGTGTAATTAAAGCATGGGATCGTGTAAATGCAGCTCACGATAACGGAGAAATCGTTAAAGGTTTCGTGAAGTGTAGAACTAAAGGAGGTATGATTGTTGACGTATTTGGTATCGAAGCATTCTTGCCAGGTTCTCAAATCGATGTAAAACCAATCCGTGATTACGATGCGTATGTAAACAAAACTATGGAATTTAAAGTGGTGAAAATTAATCACGAGTTTAAAAACGTAGTGGTGTCTCATAAAGCACTTATCGAAGCAGATATAGAAGAACAAAAGAAAGAAATCATCAGCCAATTAGAAAAAGGTCAAGTACTAGAAGGTGTTGTGAAAAACATTACATCTTATGGTGTGTTTATCGATCTTGGTGGTGTAGATGGTTTAGTTCATATTACAGACCTATCTTGGTCTAGAATTAATCATCCAAACGAAATCGTAGAATTAGATCAAAAACTTAATGTTGTAATTCTTGATTTTGATGAGGATAAATCTAGAATCCAATTAGGATTAAAACAATTAAGCAAGCACCCATGGGATGCTTTAGGTGAAGATGTAAAAGTAGGTGATAAAGTAAAAGGTAAAGTAGTTGTTATTGCAGACTACGGTGCATTTATTGAAGTAGCCGAAGGTGTTGAAGGATTAATTCACGTATCTGAAATGTCATGGTCTACACACTTACGTTCTGCACAAGATTTCGTATCTGTAGGAGACGAAGTTGAAGCACAAATCTTAACTTTAGATAGAGAAGAACGTAAAATGTCTCTTGGTATTAAGCAATTAACGCCAGATCCATGGACAGATATTACAACAAAATACCCTGTAGGATCTACACATAAAGGTATTGTACGTAACTTTACAAACTTTGGTGTATTTGTTGAATTAGAAGAAGGTATCGACGGATTAATTTATATCTCAGATTTATCTTGGACTAAGAAAATTAAGCACCCATCTGAGTTCTGTAACGTAGGTGATGAGCTAGAAGTAGTTGTTCTTGAGTTAGATGTTGAAGGTCGTAAATTAAGTTTAGGACACAAACAAACAACAGAGAACCCTTGGGACAAATATGAAGCAGAATTTGCAGTAGGAACATCTCACACTGCCGAAATTTCTGATATCGTAGACAAAGGTGCAACAATTGAGTTTAACGAAGATATCGTTGCTTTTGTACCAGCACGTCACTTAGAAAAAGAAGATGGTAAAAAACTGAAAAAAGGAGAAGAAGCAGAATTCAAAATTATTGAGTTCAATAAAGAATTCAAAAGAGTTGTTGCTTCTCATACAGCCATCTTTAGAGAAGAAGAAGCTAAAATAGTAAAAGCTGCTGCTAAGAAAGCTGCTAATGCTGCTGCAGAAGCTAAGCCAACATTAGGCGATGCTAACGAAACGCTTCAAGCACTTAAAGATAAAATGGATGGTAAGAAATAATTCTTAACAATTCTAATAAATCTAAAAGCCTTGCATTTGCAAGGCTTTTTTTATACCTAAAACATGGTAAATGTTAAAATTTTGTGCATTTTGTAGATTTGTATTGTATTTAGTTATTTTATTTGAATGTTTTTAACTAGTTTAAATGAAAATATCTTGATTTTTTCAAATTTATTTAAAACACACACAATATGTTATAGACCTCAAATTAGAATTTCATAATAATTATAAAGCGCTTTATAATTAGACTAAAATATAATTCCCCTAACAGATTAATAGTCTATTATTTATTAACCCTAAACACTTATTATTATGAAAAAAATGTTACTTAACTTTGCATTGTATGCATTCACCTTATGTGCTTTTGCACAAAGTGGAAACACCATTGAAGATGCCATTGTTATTGATGGTGCTGGTGTAAATTTAAATTTATTAGATTTTAGTTCGGCTACACCATCGGCATTAACACCAGCTTGTGGCACTTCGGCCGACGTGTTTTACAAACACGATATTTCTAACGGTGATAATAAAATCACTATTGGGATGGCTACTTTAGGACTTTCCTTAGGTACTCAAATAGATTTTCAAATTCTAAAGGCAGTTAATGGCGATACTAACAATTTAGAAGAAATTAGCTGTTCGTTTTACGACGTTATCATTGTGTTAGGTGGTAGCTTTGAAGTAGTTATAGACGAGGTAAACCCTAACGATGATTACTACTTAAGAGTTTATATTCCATCGGGAACACTTTCTTTTTTAACCGATTTGCTAAACCTTACAACCATAACTATGTATAGTGAGTTTGATGCAACGTTATCTGTTAGTCAAGAAAATTATACCAAATTTAAAATGGTAGTTGGTAATAACAGTGTGCAATTAATTAATAATAAAAGCTATACAGCTTATCAACTTTATGATTTATCTGGTAGATTAATTGCTTCAAAAAATAACATAGAAACATTAAAAGCAATAAACACAAGTTATTTAAACAATGGTGTTTACATTATTAATTTTAAAGGTAATGGACAAACAAAATCATATAAGTTCATTAAAAGTTGATTGTTAAAAACATAATACATTTTAAAAAGAGTCCCTAAGTAAGGGACTCTTTTTTGTAAGCAACATAACTGTATAACTTCATTGTAACCTACACTTTTTTACCTTAACTTTGCTTTTTAGATACTTTTGGTTACAATATGAGTCATAAAGCTTTACTTAGTGCAAAAGAGGTAAACATCATTCTTCATCGATTGGCTTGCCAACTTATTGAAAACCATCATGATTTTAAAAACACAGTTCTAATAGGTCTACAGCCTAGAGGCACATTTTTAGCAGAAAGACTAGCTCAAATTTTAGAGCAAGACTATAAGGTTAAAAATATTAAGTTAGGGTTTTTAGATATTACTTTTTATCGTGATGATTTTAGAAGAGGCGAAAAAATACTCGAAGCAAACACTACCCAAATTAACTTTTTAGTTGAAGATAAAAACGTTGTATTTATTGACGACGTATTGTACACCGGAAGAAGTATTAGAGCAGCTCTAACAGCCATTCAATCTTTTGGGAGACCTAAAGAAATAGAACTTTTAACCTTAATAGACCGAAGATTTAGTCGACATTTACCCATACAACCCAATTATAGAGGAAGACAAGTAGATGCTATAAATGAAGAAAAGGTAAAAGTAAAATGGATTGAAAATGATGGTGAAGACGCGGTATATTTAATTAAGAACTAAACAATAACCATGAGCGAATTAAGTGTTAACCACTTATTGGGAATTAAGTATCTAAAAGCATCTGATGTTGATTTAATTTTTGAAACAGCAGACCACTTTAAAGAAGTTATAAACAGACCCATAAAAAAAGTCCCTTCATTAAGAGATATTACGATTGCGAATCTCTTTTTTGAAAACTCTACGCGAACCAAATTATCTTTCGAATTAGCAGAAAAAAGATTGTCAGCTGATGTGATTAATTTTTCGGCTTCTCAATCTTCAGTTAAAAAAGGCGAAACACTTATAGACACGGTTAACAATATCCTTTCTATGAAAGTAGATATGGTTGTAATGCGCCATCCAAATCCTGGAGCAGGTGTGTTTTTATCTAATCATATTAATGCAAGTATTGTAAACGCAGGAGATGGCGCCCACGAGCACCCTACACAAGCGTTATTAGATTCGTATTCAATACGAGAAAAGCTAGGAGAAGTTAAAGGTAAAAATGTGGTTATTGTTGGCGATATTTTACATAGTAGGGTAGCGTTATCAAACATTTATGCGCTACAATTACAAGGCGCCAATGTTATGGTTTGTGGACCAAAAACATTATTACCAAAATACATTGATAAATTAGGCGTTAAGGTTGAAACCAATCTTAGAAAAGCCTTAGAATGGTGCGATGTTGCCAATATGTTAAGAGTACAAAACGAGCGCATGGATATTAATTATTTTCCATCGACAAGAGAGTATTCTCAGCAGTTTGGTGTAAATAAGGCCTTATTAAATTCTTTAAATAAAGAGGTAGTGATTATGCACCCAGGACCAATAAATAGAGGTGTTGAAATTACTAGCGATGTTGCAGACTCTGATCAAGCTATTATACTAGATCAAGTTCAAAACGGTGTTGCCGTTAGAATGGCTGTAATTTATCTATTAGCTTCTAAAATAAAACAATAAGATTATGATTATAGATAAAGATGGTAATGTTTCCATAATCACACAAGAAAAAGCTTCTATTGTAGAATTAGTCAAGAAGCTAGATGTTATGTACGAGCGTTTTAAAAACGATAATATTATCGTAAACTTAACTAGCCTAAAACCTATATCTTTACAAGAAATAGTAGAGTTTTTAAGACTATCTAATAATCATAGAGCAGCCAAAAACTCTTTTGTAATAGTTTCTGAGAAAGTAAATTTTGATGACATTCCAGACGAAATAGTTGTAGTGCCAACATTACATGAGGCTTACGATATTATTGAAATGGAAGAAATGGAGCGAGATTTAGGGTTTTAATTTTTATTTACATGAAATTAACCATTTTAGGCTGCCATAGTGCTACTCCAAGAATAAACACCAATCCTACTTCGCAAGTTTTAGAAATAAAAAATCATGTATTTTTAATTGATTGCGGTGAAGGAACGCAAGTCCAGCTTAGAAAAAATAAGGTGAAATTTAATCGCATAAAGCACATCTTCATTTCACACTTGCATGGTGACCACTATTTTGGTTTAGTAGGTTTAATATCAACATTTAGACTACTTACAAGGGAAGCCGATTTACATATTTATGGCCCAAAAGGAATCAAAGAAGTTATAACACTCCAAATGAAGTTATCAGACTCTTGGACCAATTACAGACTTATTTTTCATGAGTTAACCTCAAAAACTTCAGAAGTTATTTTTGAAGATGACCAAGTGCAAGTGTCAACAATTCCATTAGATCATAGAGTTTATACTAATGGTTTTTTATTTAAAGAAAAGCCAGGAGAAAGAAAACTACGAATAGGCGCTGCAATTGATGCTAATATTGATAAAGCTTACTATAGAAAACTAAAGCAAGGTTTTGATGTTATAAACAATGATGGCAATTTAATAAAAAATGCCGATGTTACATCACCTCCAGTTAACCCAAAAAGTTATGCGTTTTGTAGCGATACAGCTTATAGCGAATCTATCTTACCAATAATTAAAAATGTTGATGTGTTATACCATGAGTCTACTTTTTTAGAGAAACATGAAAAGCTAGCAAAACCAACAAAACATAGTACGGCTAAACAAGCAGCAAAAATAGCCAAGAAAGCTAATGTTAAGACGTTAATTTTAGGACATTATTCAACGCGTTATGATAATTTAAACGCCTTTAAAAGTGAAGCCGAAGAAGTGTTTAATAACACTGTTAAATTATCTAAAGAAGGAAAAACGTTTACTTTTAATTAAACTCTCTTAAGTTTTTTACCCATTCTATAGCCTGCTCAAGACTAGCACATCTTTTAATACTATTTTTAGAAAATCTTTTTTCAATGGTCGCATTTATGTAGTTCATTTCAGAATATGAAACGATAGCGCTTGCAACTACAAAACCAAACTCTTGGTTAAAGTGAATCCATAGATGTGGTTCGGTCGAGTAGGAGTTCACTCTATTGGAAATATGAGCTAACTTAATATTATAATTACCATAAATATCATAAATAGTAGAGATGACTTGAGTTATTTTATCCCAATCAAAATGAATGCCTTCATTTAATTCGGATACAAAAAACATATCACAAAAATAAAAAGTACCAAAACTGTATACTACTTTTTTGTGTTCAAGACGTTTGTAAAAGGGGCTGTTTTCAAATGTCATTTTTCCTTGAAAAAGCCTAAATTTATATCAAATAATTTAAGAATTAAAAATTATTCTTTATAAAAGAATAATATATTAAAAATAGCTTTTATAATGAAAACAAATTTAGGTAGTTACAGAAAATCTTACGAGAAACATATTTTAACCAAAGAGGAAACTCCAAGTAATCCCATGACATTATTTAAGGAATGGTTTCATGAAATAGATGAAAATTTTCCAAAAGTAGAAGCAAACGCCATGACATTATCTACAATTGGCGTGTCTGGTTTTCCAGAAAGTAGAATTGTACTTTTAAAAGAAATGGATCATGATAGTTTAGTGTTCTTTACTAATTATAATAGTAATAAGGCAAAAGCAATTGCTAAAAACCCTAATGTATGTTTATCCTTTTTTTGGCCAGAGCTAGAGCGACAAGTTATTATTAAAGGTGTAGCTAATAAAACAAGTAGCGATATTAGTGATACTTATTTTAAGTCTAGACCTAAAGGGAGTAGAATAGGTGCTTTAGTCTCTAATCAAAGCGAAGAGGTAGAAAGCCGTGAAGTTCTAGATAAGAAATTAGTAGACCTTTCAGAAGAATATGCTGATAAAGAAGTGTCTCGACCAGCTTGGTGGGGCGGTTACAAGGTAACTCCGTTAGAGTTAGAATTTTGGCAAGGAAGACCTAACCGGCTTCATGATAGGATTTTGTATGTTTTAGATCAAAATAACACTAATAACTGGTTAAAAAAACGATTATCGCCTTGATTTGATCGATTAAAAGCAACTCTACACAATTAATACCCGTTTAAAAACATATAAAATCGATGAAATACATGTTTTTTATCGATTTTAACATTTTATTAACAGTTTGTTTTAGATAGGATTCTAATTTTACAGAACCAAATCTAAAATAACCTAACAATGAAACGACCTACGATATTACCTATTATGGTATTACTATGCTTAATTACTTTCTCATGTTCAACAGATAGTATAGATGAAAACGATAACAAAGTAGCATCTACATTTGTTGTACCAGAAGCCAAACAAATAGAAATTGAAATACTAGAGCTTATAAATGAATACAGACTGACTAATGGTTATAATGCTTTAGATAATATGGATGTTATTAAATCGCAAGCTTTTAGCCATACAGATTATATGGTAGAAACTAGTGATGTTTCTCATCATAACTTCTTCCAAAGAAAAAACTATTTAATAAATAATGCAGGAGCTACTAAAGTATCAGAAAATGTAGCCTATGGGTTTTCATCGGCACAATCTGTTGTTAATGCTTGGTTAAATAGTCCTGGGCATAAAGAAAATATTGAAGGTGATTTTACTGATTTTGACATATCTGCTGAGATGGATAGTGAAGGGAGATGGTACTTCACGAACATCTTCTTAAAGAAATAAAAGTCTAAGGAATAATATGTAAGCTATATTATTTTTAACAATTTTGGTTGTTAAATTTTAGATTTCTCATGTTTAGCGTGAGGTGAGCCACTTTGTAATGAAGTGGCTTTTTTTATGTTTTAAAATTTAAAAGCCACTCTTTAAAGAGTGGCTTTAAGGTAATAAGGTAATTTTAGGAAATTAGAATATGTAAGCTATATAATTAACTATGAATCTTATTACCTGTTCTTTAATGGGGTTATTAAAGCTGCTTAAATGTGACTTCAAGCAGCTTTTTTAATGAAGGTGGTCTTATTTTACTAGGAGTTAATTTTTACCAGATAAAATAATAAACTTAGATCGTCTGTTTTCTTGATGCTCTTCTTTAGAGCATTTTACACCATTAGAACATTTATTAACTAACTGTGTTTCGCCATAACCAATAGCGCTTTCTATTCGCTCTGTGTCAATATTTCTAGATAATAAATAGTCTCTTGTAGACTTTGCTCTTCTATCAGATAGTTTCATGTTATATCTATCGCTACCACGACTATCGGTATGTGATTCAATTTTAATAATCATATTAGGGTGGGCACGCATAACAGAAACAATGTTCTCTAACTCATAAGCTGCATCGGGTCTTATATTCCATTTGTCAAAATCAAAGAAAATAGGGTTTATAACTATTTCGTTTTCATTTATTAATGGAATTAAGTGAAGATCTACTTCGTGTTCTTTCTCATGTTCGTCTGTTGTTTCAATGTCTTTTAGGTCATCTTTATAATCTTGTTTACTACCAAGAATAGAGTATTTTTTATTGCAATCAACTTCAAACATATAAAAACCGTCTTCAGTAGTGACTATTTCTTCTGTAATTTTACCAGCTTCATCAACTAATTTTACTGTAGCGGAATTTAATGGTTGTAAAGTTGCACTGTTTCTGGCAACACCTTTAATTATTTGTTTGCATTCATAGGTATGAAAACTATATATGTCGTCACTTCCATTTCCTTCTGGTCTATTTGATGAAAAATAACCATTGCCATCAGTGTCTTCAAAGTAAGCAAAGTCGTCATAGCCACTATTATATGGTGCGCCAAGGTTTATGGCTTCAGATGTATTGTCTTTTATAATATTAGATTTAAAGATGTCTAAAAGGCCAAGATTTAAGAAGCCATCTGAAGAGTAGTATAGTGTGCTATCTTTGGCAATGTATGGAAAAACCTCTCGCCCTTCGGTATTAATAGTCTCTCCTAAGTTTATTACTTCGCCGTAAGAACCATCTTTATTAATGGCTACTTTATAAATATCTGTTTGTCCAAACCCACCTTCACGATCGGAAACAAAAAATAAGGTTTTGTTATCTGGACTTAAGGTAGGGTGGCCGGTTGAATAAATATCATCGTTAAAAGGTAACTCTTCAATATTAGACCAAGTCGTGTCTATTAATTGTGCTTTATAAATTTTTAAATGTGTTGTTCCTTTTCTGTCGTAAACAGGTCTATTTCTTTTATTAACATTATCTCTGGTAAAATACATAGTTTTACCATCATTAGTTAATACTGGATTTGCTTCGTGAATGTCCTTTCTGGCAATACCTTGAAAAGGTATAGGTTTAGCTTCAGTAAATTCTCTTTTACCATCTTTATTGTTTAGGGTACTTTTATAGATGTCTAAAAAAGGTTCGTTATTCCATTTATAAATGTCGTTTTCTGTGTTTCTTGAAGACGAAAAATATAATGTATTATCTTTAATATACGAGCCAAAATCTGCATATTTAGAATTAATAGATAGGTTGGAAATATTAACATTAATTCCTTTTTTTGATGCTAATTTGTTGTATAAGTGAAGATTGCTTTTATTTAGTTCATCAAGCCGACTATCGTCAGATTGAATTTCTTTAAGTTTTAAAGACCAATTATCAGCTTCTTCATAATTACCTAAACTACGTTGTGTTTGTATATATTTATAGAGATAGTCTGGACTTAATTTAGCGTATTTATTTAAAGCCATTTTGTACCATTTGGCTGCTTTTTCTGGTTTGGAGTTGTTGTAATAACAATCACCAAGCCTAGTTAATACGTGTTCAGAATCATTGCCATCATTATAGGCATCTTGATAAAGTTCTGCGGCTTTTAAGTAAGCATACCTTTCAAAAAACTTATCAGCAACTTTTTCTTGCGAAAAGATAAGAGAGGTACTTAGTGCTAATATTATAAATAAAACTTTTGTTCTCATGCTGTTGGTTTTTTAGAAGTATCTAGGAGATTTAATTCTTTTAGCTTTAAATAATTCAAAAATGACTAATATTTCATGGGTACCACCAACGTAGTCATTTATTTCAGAGAGTGGGTATTCGTAGGCATATCCAATTCTAAACTGTTTTGAGACTTGAAAATCTGCTATGCCACCAAGTGAGGAAGTGTTTTCGTTAATTCTGTAACCACCACCAAGCCAAAACTTTTCATAAAATAGAAAATTAGCTGTAATATCATACGATAAAGGGGCTCCATTAGTTGCTTTAATTAAGAAGGCAGGTTTTAGTTTTGTGTTTTCTGATAAATCAAATACATAACCACCGGTAAAGTAATAGCTAACTCTTTCTAAGGCTGCATAATCTTGACCACTATCGCTATCATGATAATCATTTGTCAGTATTCTAGGAGTGGAAAGCCCTAAGTACCATCTATTAGTGTGCCAATACAAACCTGCACCTATATTGGGACTCCATCGATCATCTATTCCATAAATGTTAGGATCTTGTGCATTAGGATCTAGTGCTTGCCTGTCAAGACGATAATTAGTAAATCCTGCTTTAATACCAAAGGCTAATTTAGTTTTAGCTCCTGTATTTATAGTATATGAAAAATCTCCATACATATAGGAAAAACGTTCGTCACCTAACTTATCATTTATAAAAGATAAGCCAAGACCTATTTTTTCGTTTCTTAAAGGTGAGTGGACAGAAAGGGTTTGTGTTACAGGTCCTCCATCAAATCCAACCCATTGGCTTCTATGTAGGCCAACAATGCTCAGTGTTTCTCTACTTCCTGCATATGCAGGGTTTATAGAAATTGTATTGAACATGTACTGAGTGAATTGAGGCATTTGTTGGGATATCCCCAAAGTGGTACTCAGTAGGGCAATAGCAACTATATAATTTTTAACAAGTTTCATAGGTTATAGCTTTTATTTGGTTCCTACGTAGATATGTCCTGTAAAAGGTTCAAATCCACTATTTCTTAAATTTACAATGTAGTAATATGTTCCTGTTGGTACTTTGTCTGCACCACCAATAGAGGCTTTATGTGCTTGACCATTCCAATTATTTTGATAGTTATTAGATTCAAAAATCATTGCTCCCCAGCGATTAAAAATCTTAACGTCTACTGTGAAACCACATTCCTCAACACCTAAAACTTCAAAGTACTCATTCCACTGGTCGCCATTTGGTGTAATTGCTTTAGAAATTTTTACGTTAGATCTTTCACAATCGGGTGAAGGAAGTACAATACAATCATCATGAAGGTTTATTGTTAATTCAGTTGTTTCAAGACAACCATATTCGGTTTCAGTCGTGTGAAATAACGTGTAGACACCAATTTCAAGAGTTGAAGGTAAAACATACCCATCAACAATATCACTTAATGAGATGTTTCCAGATTGAACTTGCCATGGAATATTTATATTGCTTACATAACTGTAAAGATCAATAGCACCGTCGTCAATACATCTCGTTTCATTTAATGGTGTAATCATTTCGTAAACCGATACAAATACAGATTGATTAAAAGCTTCTTTATTTCCACATTCATCTATTACTGACCAACTCCAAACAATTTCATAATCGTTATTAGTTCCATCAAAAGTACTGTTTTCTGAAAAGTCGACAACAGTTACTTCAGAGCAATCACTAAATTCCAGAGTAGGAGGCGAAGGTATTTCATCGCAACTTACAAAGATATCAGATAGGTCATTTAACACTTCAGGAGCAGTAGTATCAACAATACTAAATGTGGCTGTTGTAGTACTTTCGTTTCCACAATCATCTGTAGCGGTAAAGGTTACTGTAGCAGAACCTGTATTTCCACATCCATCAGAAAGTTGCGTATAGTTATTTGTCCAAGTTATATCCGAACAGTCATCCGTTGCTTGAGCACCGCCAAAGTTTTCTAACCATTGGTTGATATCTTCTGTGTTACCGTCACCATTACATTCTACAGTTAAATCGTTAGCTGTAATATCGATTGTTGGAGCAGTAGTATCAACAATACTAAATGTGGCTGTTGTAGTACTTTCGTTTCCGCAATCATCTGTAGCGGTAAAGGTTACTGTAGCAGAACCTGTATTTCCACATCCATCAGAAAGTTGCGTATAGTTATTTGTCCAAGTTATATCCGAACAATTATCCGTTGCTTGAGCACCGCCAAAGTTTTCTAACCATTGGTTGATGTCTTCTGTGTTACCATCGCCATTACATTCTACAGTTAAATCGTTAGCTGTAATATCGATTGTAGGATTAGTGGTATCGACTACATTAATAGTTTGTGTTTGCGTGGTTGTGTTGCCACAATCATCTACTAAGGTCCATGTTCTGGTGATAATACTTTCAGAAGGACAGTTGCCATCAGCCGTACTATCCGAGTATGTTGCTTCAATATCAGCAGAACAGTTATCCGCTTCATCCGTTACATCCCCTGTTAAAGTAAGGTCTGTTGCATCTTCATCACATTCAATCGTAACATCTTGTGGAACAGAGAATGTAGGATTAGTGGTATCGACTACATTAATAGTTTGTGTTTGCGTAGTTGTGTTGCCACAATCATCTACTAAGGTCCATGTTCTGGTGATAATACTTTCAGAAGGACAGTTGCCATCAGCCGTACTATCCGAGTATGTTGCTTCAATATCAGCAGAACAGTTATCCGCTTCATCCGTTACATCCCCTGTTAAAGTAAGGTCTGTTGCATCTTCATCACATTCAATCGTAACATCTTGTGGAACAGAGAATGTAGGATTAGTGGTATCGACTACATTAATAGTTTGTGTTTGCGTGGTTGTGTTGCCACAATCATCTACTAAGGTCCATGTTCTGGTGATAATACTTTCAGAAGGACAGTTGCCATCAGCCGTACTATCCGAGTATGTTGCTTCAATATCAGCAGAACAGTTATCCGCTTCATCCGTTACATCCCCTGTTAAAGTAAGGTCTGTTGCATCTTCATCACATTCAATCGTAACATCTTGTGGAACAGAGAATGTAGGATTAGTGGTATCGACTACATTAATAGTTTGTGTTTGCGTAGTTGTGTTGCCACAATCATCTACTAAGGTCCATGTTCTGGTGATAATACTTTCAGAAGGACAGTTGCCATCAGCCGTACTATCCGAGTATGTTGCTTCAATATCAGCAGAACAGTTATCCGCTTCATCCGTTACATCCCCTGTTAAAGTAAGGTCTGTTGCATCTTCATCACATTCAATCGTAACATCTTGTGGAACAGAGAATGTAGGATTAGTGGTATCGACTACATTAATAGTTTGTGTTTGCGTGGTTGTGTTGCCACAATCATCTACTAAGGTCCATGTTCTGGTGATAATACTTTCAGAAGGACAGTTGCCATCAGCTACACTATCCGAGTATGTTGCTTCGATATCAGCAGAACAGTTATCCGCTTCATCGGTTACATCCCCTGTTAAGGTAAGGTCTGTTGCATCTTCATCACATTCAATAGTAACATCTTGTGGTACAGAGAATGTAGGATTAGTGGTATCGACTACATTAATAGTTTGTGTTTGCGTCGTTGTGTTGCCACAATCATCAACAAGCGTCCATGTTCTCGTAATAATACTTTCAGACGGACAGTTGCCATCGGCCGTACTATCAGAATATGTTGCTTCAATATCAGCAGAACAGTTATCCGCTTCATCCGTTACATCCCCTGTTAAAGTAAGGTCTGTTGCATCTTCATCACATTCAATCGTAACATCTTGTGGAACAGAGAATGTAGGATTAGTGGTATCGACTACATTAATAGTTTGTGTTTGCGTGGTTGTGTTGCCACAATCATCTACTAAGGTCCATGTTCTGGTGATAATACTTTCAGAAGGACAGTTGCCATCAGCTACACTATCCGAGTATGTTGCTTCGATATCAGCAGAACAGTTATCCGCTTCATCGGTTACATCCCCTGTTAAGGTAAGGTCTGTTGCATCTTCATCACATTCAATAGTAACATCTTGTGGTACAGAGAATGTAGGATTAGTGGTATCGACTACATTAATAGTTTGTGTTTGCGTCGTTGTGTTGCCACAATCATCAACAAGCGTCCATGTTCTCGTAATAATACTTTCAGACGGACAGTTGCCATCGGCCGTACTATCAGAATATGTTGCTTCGATATCAGCAGAACAGTTATCCGCTTCATCCGTTACATCCCCTGTTAAGGTAAGGTCTGTTGCATCTTCATCACATTCAATAGTAACATCTTGTGGTACAGAGAATGTAGGATTAGTGGTATCGACTACATTAATAGTTTGTGTTTGCGTCGTTGTGTTGCCACAATCATCTACTAAGGTCCATGTTCTCGTAATAATACTTTCAGACGGACAGTTGCCATCGACCGTACTATCAGAATATGTTGCTTCGATATCAGCAGAACAGTTATCTGCTTCATCGGTTACATCCCCCGTTAAGGTAAGGTCTGTTGGATCTTCATCACATTCAATCGTAACATCTTGTGGTACAGAGAATGTTGGATTAGTGGTATCGACTACATTAATAGTTTGTGTTTGCGTAGTTGTGTTGCCACAATCATCTACTAAGGTCCATGTTCTCGTAATAATACTTTCAGACGGACAGTTGCCATCGACCGTACTATCAGAATATGTTGCTTCGATATCAGCAGAACAGTTATCTGCTTCATCGGTTACATCCCCCGTTAAGGTAAGGTCTGTTGGATCTTCATCACATTCAATCGTAACATCTTGTGGTACAGAGAATGTTGGATTAGTGGTATCGACTACATTAATAGTTTGTGTTTGCGTGGTTGTGTTGCCACAATCATCAACTAAGGTCCATGTTCTCGTAATAATACTTTCAGACGGACAGTTGCCATCGGCCGTACTATCAGAATATGTTGCTTCGATATCAGCAGAACAGTTATCTGCTTCATCCGTTACATCCCCTGTTAAAGTAAGGTCTGTTGCATCTTCATCACATTCAATCGTGATATCTTGTGGTACTGAGAATGTAGGGAAGAGGCTATCTTTAATGATGAGAAGAGCTGTTGTTGTTGATTGATTACCACATCCATCAGTAGCCGTAAAGGTTACAGAAGCAGATCCTGTTGCTCCACAGTCATCAGATAGTTCGGTAAAATCATGTGTCCAAGTTATAGCTGAACAATCATCAGATGCTATTGCTCCACCATTAGAATTTAGCCAGTTATTTATATCTGTTATATTGCCATTTCCATCACATTCAAGTAGTTCTTTAGCAGCTCCTTCTATTATTACTGGAGGAGTTGTGTCTTGAATAGCATAAGTAGCGGTAGTGGTTATAAAGTTACCACATTCATCAGTTGCAGTAAAAATAACTTCTATTGGGGAAGAACAATCTGAATCAACTCCATTATAATTATTGGTCCAAGTAACATCCCCACAATTGTCTGT
The DNA here is from genome assembly GCF_037126245.1 of Mangrovimonas cancribranchiae. Lineage (NCBI taxonomy): Bacteria > Pseudomonadati > Bacteroidota > Flavobacteriia > Flavobacteriales > Flavobacteriaceae > Mangrovimonas > Mangrovimonas cancribranchiae. Next base: position 1,561,172 of record NZ_CP136925.1, on the reverse strand, counting down.
AGCTTGAGCACCTCCATTGTTGTCTAACCAGTCTTGAATAGCACCATTATTTCCACTTCCATCACATTCTACAATTAAGTCACTTGCCGCTATATCAATTGTAGGATCGATATTGTCATTTACATTATATGTATAAACCCAATCATTTGAATTTCCTGCACAATCTGTATAATTCCATGTATAGGTTTTCTCACCACTACAAGTAGGATCATCACTAACAATTGGTCCCGTAGGAGTTATCATATTACCACAAACATCTTGAACTTCAGGTGGGGTAGGGACAACTTGTGCATCATCAATACAACTAACAGCAGAGCTTTCACTAGCAGGTACAGTAAATGCTGGTAATTCGATATTATACGTATAAGTGTATACGGCTTCGTTATTAGCACAATCAGTATACGTAAAAGTATAGATTTTAGCACCTTCACAAGCTGGATCAGCATTTTCAGTAATTACCGGTGTGATATCATTACCACAAGCATCGGCTACGACAGGCGCAGTAGGTTGTACAGCATCGGCTAAACAATCCACTGTTTGAGAGTCACTAGCAGGCACGGTAAATGTTGGTAATTCGATAGTATAGGTATAGGTATATACGGCTTCGTTATTAGCACAATCAGTATACGTAAAAGTATAGATTTTAGCACCTTCACAGGTAGGATCAGCATTTTCAGTGATTACCGGTGTGATATCATTACCACAAGCATCAGCTACAACAGGCGCAGTAGGTTGTACAGCATCAGCTAAACAATCCACTGTTTGAGAGTCACTAGCAGGTACAGTAAATGTTGGTAATTCGATATTATACGTATAAGTGTATACGGCTTCGTTATTAGCACAATCAGTATACGTAAAAGTATAGATTTTCGCACCTTCACAAGCTGGATCAGCATTTTCAGTGATTACTGGTGTGATATCATTACCACAAGCATCAGCTACGACAGGCGCAGTAGGCTGAACAGCATCAGCTAAACAATCCACTGTTTGAGAGTCACTAGCAGGCACGGTAAATGCTGGTAATTCGATATTATAGGTATAAGTGTATACGGCTTCGTTATTAGCACAATCAGTATACGTAAAAGTATAGATTTTAGCACCTTCACAAGCTGGATCAGCATTTTCAGTGATTACCGGTGTGATATCATTACCACAAGCATCAGCTATGACAGGCGCGGTAGGTTGTACAGCATCGGCTAAACAATCCACTGTTTCCGTTTCACTAGCTGGTACAGTAAATGTTGGTAATTCAATATTATAGGTATAAGTGTATACGGCTTCGTTATTAGCACAATCGGTATACGTAAAAGTATAGATTTTAGCACCTTCACAAGCTGGATCAGCATTTTCAGTGATTACCGGTGTGATATCATTACCACAAGCATCAGCTACGACAGGCGCAGTAGGCTGAACAGCATCAGCTAAACAATCCACTGTTTGAGAGTCACTAGCAGGCACGGTAAATGCTGGTAATTCGATATTATAGGTATAAGTGTATACGGCTTCGTTATTAGCACAATCAGTATACGTAAAAGTATAGATTTTAGCACCTTCACAAGCTGGATCAGCATTTTCAGTGATTACTGGTGTGATATCATTACCACAAGCATCAGCTACGACAGGCGCAGTAGGCTGAACAGCATCAGCTAAACAATCCACTGTTTGAGAGTCACTAGCAGGCACGGTAAATGCTGGTAATTCGATAGTATACGTATAAGTGTATACGGCTTCGTTATTAGCACAATCGGTATACGTAAAAGTATAGATTTTAGCACCTTCACAAGCTGGATCAGCATTTTCAGTGATTACTGGTGTGATATCATTACCACAAGCATCAGCTACGACAGGCGCGGTAGGTTGTACAGCATCGGCTAAACAATCCACTGTTTCCGTTTCACTAGCTGGTACAGTAAATGTTGGTAATTCGATATTATACGTATAAGTGTATACGGCTTCGTTATTAGCACAATCGGTATACGTAAAAGTATAGATTTTAGAACCTTCACAAGCTGGATCAGCATTTTCAGTAATTACCGGTGTGATATCATTACCACAAGCATCGGCTACGACAGGCGCAGTAGGCTGAACAGCATCAGCTAAACAATCCACTGTTTGAGAGTCACTAGCAGGCACGGTAAATGCTGGTAATTCGATATTATAGGTATAAGTGTATACGGCTTCGTTATTAGCACAATCAGTATACGTAAAAGTATAGATTTTAGCACCTTCACAGGTAGGATCAGCATTTTCAGTAATTACCGGTGTGATATCATTACCACAAGCATCAGCTACGACAGGCGCGGTAGGTTGTACAGCATCGGCTAAACAATCCACTGTTTCCGTTTCACTAGCAGGTACGGTAAATGCTGGTAATTCGATATTATACGTATAAGTGTATACGGCTTCGTTATTAGCACAATCAGTATACGTAAAAGTATAGATTTTAGCACCTTCACAAGCTGGATCAGCATTTTCAGTAATTACCGGTGTGATATCATTACCACAAGCATCGGCTACGACAGGCGCAGTAGGTTGTACAGCATCAGCTAAACAATCCACTGTTTGAGAGTCACTAGCAGGTACAGTAAATGTTGGTAATTCGATATTATACGTATAAGTGTATACGGCTTCGTTATTAGCACAATCAGTATACGTAAAAGTATAGATTTTAGCACCTTCACAAGCTGGATCAGCATTTTCAGTGATTACTGGTGTGATATCATTACCACAAGCATCAGCTACAACAGGCGCAGTAGGCTGAACAGCATCGGCTAAACAATCCACTGTTTGAGAGTCACTAGCAGGTACGGTAAATGCTGGTAATTCGATAGTATAGGAGTAAGACCAAGTATCTGTAGTATTATTACAATCGGTGTAAGTATATGTGTATGTGCGTGTTCCTTCACAGGTAATTGGGTCTGGAGACTCTGTAATAACAGCATTAGAAGGAGTTAAAGTATTTCCGCATCCATCAGTTATAGTTGGTAATGTAAACGTTTCAGTAGCATCGGCTATGCAGTCTACGGTTTGCGTTCCATCTGCTTCAGAAATAGAGAAGGTTGGTGTATTTAAAGTAAATGTTTGTGTGTCAGAAGCTGTTTGCCCACAATTATCTGTAATAGTAAATGTTCTGGTAATAATTATAGGACATGTTCCTGAGGCAACATCTTGATAAGTAATAGTATTTACATTATCTTCAGTAAAAGTACCTCCTTCAGTAATGAAGTCGCTTTCGGAGATAGAAACTTCGGTTTCACTATATGCTAAAGATGCATTTCCGTTAGTAATATCTGTAGTAGAACAAGCCTCAAATACATCGTCTTCAGGAGCCGTAATAGTTGGTGCTGTAACATCGTTACTTATAATTGTAAAACTTTCTGTTGCAGAGCAGTTTGAGTTTTCATCGCTTACAGTAACTGTATATGTGTTATTTGCTAAACCAGTTAAGTCTTCAGTATCATTATCAGGATCTTCGTCACCATCATTATCCCAATCAAAAGTATAGTTTCCTGATCCACCTGAAACGGTAATATCAATACTACCATTGTTGTCGCTATCACATGAGTTGTTAATTAGGTCTTCTAATGTTATTGTAATGTCTTCGTAAACAGTAACGACTATAGGAGTACGATTTTCACTCATACAATCTAAGTCTTCACCTTCGGCAACATAATATGTTGTTTGTCCGGCAGTACTGGTATCTGGAGTGATTGACGATTGCCCAATGGTGTTTGGATCGTTATCTGTATAGTATAAAAGGATATAATTATTATTAGTAGGAGTCGCTGTTAATGGACTAGCTGTTTCGTTTATACAGTAAGAAACATCATTAGCGGTTGGAACAGAAGTTATTTCTGTTACATTAATGGTAAATTCGTAATAACAATTAGTTGATCCAGGTGGAATGGCATAATAAATGGTTTCACCTATATTTACAGGAAACGGATTAGAGTCTGTAAATTGAGTGGAATTATCATCTATAGGATATTCGTTATAAAATAGTGTTCCGGAAGGAAATTCTTCAGAAATTTCTGAAGGTAAAATGTAGGTTACATTTGTATTACAAAATGTAAAATCTCTTACAGGATTATAATTTCCACAATTATCTTGTACGTATTGATCTCCATCAATATCTATAACAAAGGGAACTGCTATAGGTTCTCCTGCACAGATACCTTGACTTTCGTATCCTTGAATTAAATCTTGACTAAATGTTGTTCCTGAAGTAGCTCCAACTCCAGAAATGCTTCCTGTTAATGAAACCTCTGAACCACAGTTTGGATTGTTTAAAAGCGCACAATCTGTTGTGGCAGTAAACGAAAATGATATGTCTGCTAGAATGTCGTTAGGGTCGTTAGGTACAGGTAGTTCTCCTATATTCCAAATAATAGATCCGGTAGCACCTACATTAGGATCGTAATATGGTGCTGGAACATTAGCAGGGTTTAAAGGCGGATAGACATTATATGCTATACTTAAATTTTCATAACTTGCTGTATAAGGAACAGGAAGGGCTACTTGTGCGTTATTAACAGCTTCTGTACCTTTATTTTTTATATCGATAGAATAATCGATAGTTTGCCCAGGTTCTACAGTTAATGGATTTGGCGGGTTTGATACTCCATTTATTGAAGTAGCTGTTACAATACCTTCTGTTTCGGGTATATATGCATCAACAGCAAATGTTACATTAAAAATAATGTATGTGTCTTGAGTGGAGCCATATCTAAATTGTGTTGATGTTTGATTGTTGTCTATAATACCATTATTTGTATTATCAACATTAAACATACTTATATCTAAGCCGGTATTGTTTTGTAAATTAGGGGTTCTAAGATTACCTCCTGTTTCCACAGATGAGTTAAAAAAGTTTGTTGTGGAGTTTCCTGTATGAGATAAGCTTTCAAACTGCGAGTTGTCTTGACGTTGAATTTGGAAATAGTCTCCAGAAATTCCAACATCACCTTCACCAGCCATCATACCTAATTTAATGTTTACATCTCCATTTTGTACAGCATTAAAACCAGATACATTTAAAGTATGACTAATTGTAGTACTTCCTTGTACGTAAGCATGACCATCGAAAACAGTAACGTCTCTCCAATTCATTTTAGAGTTTTCATAAACAACAACCATTCCCCAGCCACCATAGTAACCAGTTCCACCACCATCTCCTTCAAGTAAGGCTAAATCTGCTACAAAATACTCTCCTAAACCATTTGTTCTAACGTATTCGGTAATTTCAGCATAAGCGGAGTACATATCTGCTTCGGAACCAGAAGGGTAGTAAATGTTGTTTGCATTGGCATTTACATCTGTGTAAGTTGAAGATTGAGGTCCTTTAATTTTTACTTGACGTTTATCAAATGTTTTAGATACCGATACAACTTCAGGAACCATTTCTGTAGTGGTTATTTCTACATAGGCTCTGTCCCAACCTTGTCTTCTTAACCTTGTAACAGCTAGTGTATAGTTAGCATCAGAGTAAATTTCGTATGGTGTATTAAAATAGGCATTATTATCATCATATGAACTTAGGTTAGCTACTGTTTCGGGATTATTATTAACACTAATATAAACTTCATTATCTGATGTGTCGTATCTAAAAGTTACTGTATCTCCACCTTGTGAAGAACTAAACTCGAAATATGTATCGTTTCCAGAAGTTGATATATCTAAGGAGTATGAGGTGTCGTTAATGGAGTTGTTATTATATACCGTATCTGAATCGGTTACTTCTTGAGAAGTCATATTTCCTGTTGCGACATCCTTATTAACAGTAAATGTACGACTTGATCCAGCTCTACCAGTCCAATATAAACCAGCGTAAATAATATTAGAACATTCTGGAATGGCACCATTTTCTGTAGAGAAATTTAAATTGGCAGAAGATGAGTTTAACGTATTGGTAACGTTGTCTACATCAACATATTCCATGTCGTTATTACTGTTGTTTGTTCCATTACCATAATTTACCAAGGTTAAATTGGTGTTACCCATCATTGTAAAGTCACCCTTTATATTATAAATGGTTCTAGATGGTGTAAACTCTGAAGCTCTTGGAGTAAATGGTATCATTACTTGTGCAAAACTATTGTAACTACACATAGTAATAATTAAAGTCAACATTAGTAGCTTAAAAAAGTTACTATTATGTTGGGAAAATTGTTTAGCGGTTAAATTTTTCATAGTAAAAACCTATTTGCGTTAATGGCTACGAGCGTTTTAATACTTTATAAAATATTGTAACTTCTGGATCTAGATTAACAAGAAATTGTCTGATTTGACTTTCAGAACAATCAAAGTCACATTTTAAATAAATATATCTTAGAGATGGAAGGTCTAAACTATCCATGTTAAAAGACATTGAAAGATTAGACATGTTTTGTAAAGAAATAGTTAGTAACTCTACGTTATTTGTTACTTCATTTATTGAGTTAATAGCATGAATAGAATTACTATCTAATAGTTTAATTACTTTGGCTCTTCCTATGCCTGTTGTATTAATAACTCTAGAGTTTTCTACATAAATAGCAGAATTTAAACCATTTAATAGTTCTCTAGGAATATCTCTGGTTTCAGAAGACCGTGAAAGTATATTACTAGATTGATTATCATCATATACTCTATAAATCGAGCTTTCTTGTGCAACTATAATACTAGTTGTTAAAAAACTGATAGCACAGAGTAGTAGCATACATGTCGTAGAGACTTTGGTGTTTTTTTTCATAATGTGTTAATTAAAAAAATAATTAAACTTTTAGTAAGAATTAGTAAAACATAGATAGTATGCTACTAAAGCTTGCTAAAAAAAACTTTAATATTTTTTGCTGAGGGAGATGCGCTGTTAATTAGCACGCAATGGATTAAATAAGATTTTAATGGGTTCATAATTAATTAATAGCTTACACTACAAATAAATAGTGATTTTAGAACCAAATCAAATAAAAATGATTAATCACACAAATTTTCGATAAAGAGAAATCTGTAAACACTTAATCGGTTTTTTTATTAGGATAAACGACTGATAAATAATGCTTACATAAGTGTTATGGGTGTTTTTATTATCATATCTTCCTATAATTTATGTTAATAATTAATAGCATTTTAATAAATTTACAGGGCCAAAATATGCTTTTAGTCTCAATTAAACAACATTTTATCGATAAAAAAAGCATTTAATCGTGTTTTTATGAAATTTCTTATTATTGTTAGACATGGAAAATCATCATGGAAGTATGATGTTGAAGATTTTTATCGTCCATTAAAGAAAAGAGGGGAAAACGATGCCCAAGTAATTGCTAGAGAGCTAGAAAAGAGAGATTATAGCCCAGACTTAGTTTTATCTAGCGATGCCGTTAGAGCAAAAACGACTGCCAAGATATTTTCTAATATTTTAAACTTCGATTTTAAGCTTAATCATTGTTTATATGATTTTTCAGGAAAGAAGGCATTAGAGGTTATTCGCTCATGCGACAACAGTATTGAAACGTTAATGATTTTTGGCCATAATTATGGCTTAACATCAATAATTAACACTCTAGGAAATAAACATATAGATAATTTGCCTACAAGTGGTTTGGTGGTAATTTCTTTTGAGACAGATGATTGGAAAACTATACAACATGGGAACACAGTTTTAACCTTATTTCCAAAAGCGTATAGGTAACTAATTAAAACAAAATTCTACCATCAGTACACGAACAATTACTTAAGCCTTGTAAGAAGTCAAACCCTAAAGTTATCATATGGGTTCCCGAGTTGTAACCGGCTAAATCGTTTGTAGTAATTTGATAGGAATATGCAAAGTAAAACCCAGATTTCATAATTCCTGCCATTGGACCAATGTTTAGTGGGTTAAAAAATTGGTCGTTAAGAAAACGGTAAGAAACACCAACCCAGTAATAGTCTTCTTTTCTATTATATTTTCTATACTTAAAATTAATATCGGTACTAGAACGGTTGTCACTACTAAATAATTGATAGAAAACAGAAGGTTCAAATTCTACACGTTTGTTCGTTTTACTTTGTATAACATATCCTGAGTAAATTTGATAGTTTCTTAGTAAACTAGGCTCTATACCAGTATAATCATCAATATCTTTATCTAAAAGGTTGTTTAAATTAAAACTAAAGTAAAACCCACCGTAACGGTATAAGGCACCAACATCAAAGTTATTGTTAGATGTTGAGCGATCATCGGTAACATATGGATCTAGAACAGGATTTTCGTAATCGGTTTCAAAGTTTTCAATATCTACTCTAAAGCTGTTTAAGTTATACGATAATCCTAACGATAAAAATTGTCTGGAAGTGTAATCTAAAATTAAATGATGCGCATAAGATATTTTCACGCCTTTTTGTCTGGTGTTTCCATTTTTGTCATTATATAATGAAATACCAACACCATCGCGATTAGCAATTCTAAAATCGGCATACAAAGCTTGGTTATCGGGTGCATTTTTAATCCCTACCCATTGTGTTAAGCCGTTAACTCTAATTCTTACATTATCGCCAATACCAGCGTAAGTAGGAGAGACGACAAAGTCATTATCGGCCAGATATTGTGTCCAAACAGGTAAATTTAACTCTTGTGCATAGTTTTTACTTGCAACTATAAGTAGAATATATATGATAAACTTTTTCATGTCTAATAGGTTTAATTTAGGTAATTGGGGCCTAGTTTGTTTAGTTATCTATATAGTGTAAAATGACCGACAATGTTCTTGTCTACATCGGAACTATTTAAGTTTACAACATACCAATAGTCTCCGGTAGGCAATTCGTTTCCTTTATATCTGCCATCCCACTTTTCACCTATTCGTAGGGTTGCCACTTTTCTTCCGTATCTATCAAAAATTGAAAATTCAAGATTAGGATAGGCTAAAGCACATCCGGGTCCCCATTCATCTAAAACACCATCGCCGTTAGGTGTAAAGTAATTAGGAACACATACATCAACAAATTCCATATTAATAGTAGCAACTGCTGTACAACCATTTGTATCGGTTACTGTTACAGTATGCGTGCCAGAATAAGTAATTGTAAACGTATTTGTACTACCGTAGTTATCGCCATTAAAAGTGAATTGATAATCGCCAGTACCACCGTTAGCTGTAGCAATAATCTCATTTAATTCACCTTCGGTTAACGTTAACGTTAATGGTTCGTATGCTTCAATAGTAAAGAACTCTGTAGATTGAATACAACCGTTGTTGTGTCTTACATCAACATAGTGATTTTGACCCGCAGGTAGGTTGGTAAAAATATTACTAGTTTGGTATGGTCCACCATTTAGTGAATAATCTACAAGAGATGTATCAATGCTTTCATCTACAATTACCGTAACGGTATTACCTGAAATATTATTCACACAACCATAGTCCACGATAACCGTTGGATTAATAGTTACCGATTCTGGCATAGTGATATTCCATTCAGATTCACAACCTTCAGCATCACGAACAAAAACTATATGATCGCCACCACTTAAACCTGTAAAATCGAATTGTGTTTGTGTAGCACCACCTGTAGAATAAGGACCATCGTAACTATCTAAACTAACACTATATGGTAACGATCCTCCAGAAATAGTAATACTAAACTCACCATCTAGATCTCCTTCGCATACTTCTGGGAAGATAGAATTAGGTACAATACTTAGCATGACAGGAGCAGGCTCATTAATTGTAAAGTTATGAGTAATATAACAACCAAGTTCGTCTTGAACAATAACATCGTAAGTTCCAGGTTCTAAGTTTTCAAATACATTGGTTTCGAAGAATTGATCCATTTGTGGTGAAATAGCATACATAATAGTACCTGTACCACCTGTTGCATTAATTTCTAACATACCATCATTCGAGCCGTAACAAGTTACATCGTTAACTGTAAACGTGGCATCAAGAGCAGTACTTGGTTCTGTAATCGTAATAGTAGATGTTGTTTCTGTACAATCACCACTTTCAACATAAACCATATAAGTGCCAGCAACTAAATTAGTAAATACACCAGGCGTATTTTGAGTCGCATTAATAGTATTGCCTGCTCCATCTTGTAGTTCGTAAATATAATTTCCAAGACCTCCTTGAGCAGAAGCTATAATGCTTCCAGTATTATCTCCTGTACAATTTATAGTAGGGTTAGCAGCTTGAAGGTTAACTTGTAAAATAGGTAAAGGTTCTATAGTGATTTCATTAGAAATAGTAGCTGTACAACCATTAGCATCTTGTACGTAGTAACTATAAGTCCCTGGAGTTACAGCAAATGTGGTAGAGTTATTAAATGCTCCTAAAACATTTGTAAATGTAATATCATTACTATAGGTGTATGGTGCTGTTCCTCCTGTTGCAGTTAATGTAAGTGTCGCATCATTTAAACACGTTTGTGTTGATTGCGTAACAAGGTTAACATCAACAGGTGTTGGTTCTGCTATAACAATGTCTGCCGATGTCATTTCGCAACTGTATCCATCTTCAATAGTTATTGAGTAGGTGCCAGGACCAAGATTATCAAACACATTAAATGTTTGTGGACCAGACGTGCTAGGTGTTGGCAAAATAGTATTTAAGGTGTACGTATAGTTACTACCTTGTCCACCAGTAACATTAGTTATTGTTATAGAAGCATTTTGATCTCCAAAACAAGCTAGCATATTAGTGCTAGGCGTAAAAGTTGCATTAATTGGTGTTGGTTCTACTAACGTAATATTTTCTGAGGCTATACAGTTAGAATCATCTCTAACATTAACGGTATAATTACCAGCTGATAACCCAGTGAATGTTCCATTAGGAGAATACGCAACTGTAGCATCGCCAGTTAGTTCATATTCATAATTACCCCAACCACCAGTAGCTGTAGCCGTAATCGTACCACTATCGTTATTACAAGTAACATTAGATGTTTCTAAAACAGTTAATGTTAAAGATTGAGTAGGGGAGTTTATAATAACATTTGAAGTTGCACTACAAAACGGCACTTCTGTTTCGGTAATAGTTACTGTAAAATTACCAGCGGTTAAGCCTGAAACGTTTTCCGGGTTTGTTGAAGTATTGGTAGCGATAGGGCCTAAAACAGAGATTCCCATATCATCAAAGATTTCATACGTATAAGCACCAGAATAGCCATTAACAAGGAGTTCAAAAGTTCCTGAATTATCACCAAAGCAAGTTACTGCGGTTGGTGTTGTTGTTATTGAAGGCTGTGTTGCTTCTGGTAATGAAATAGTCGCTTCTGCAGTACATAATGTATTAACATCGGTAATTGTCACGGTATAAATTCCAGAAGGAACTCCAGAAAATACATTACCTGTTAGACTGATAGACGCTGGATTAGGACTAATTGAATAGTTATAGTTTCCAGAGCCACCTATTCCAGTAATTGTTATTTCTCCATCATCATTATTACACGATGGTTCCGTAGTTAATTCAGGTGTGAGATCTAAAGGTACTTCAATAGTAACAGTTACTAAGTTGCCACAACCATTACTATCGTTAACTTCTATAGTATGCGTGCCAGACGATAAATTAGTAATGGAGAATGGTACTGTTTGTGTTTGGAAAGCACCACCATTAATACTAAAGCTATAAGGAGGCATTCCTGCTGTAGGCATACTAACATCAATTGTAAATTCCCCTTCGTTAACCGTACATTGGTTGTTTACAACCGCATCAATTATAGGGCTAGGATCGGTAGGCACAGTTGTTACTGGACTACTTACAATACATCCATAAGTATCTATAACATGAACATAATAATCTCCACCATCTACATTAAAGACATTTGTTGATGCCCAAGCTGGGTCTGTTTCAGAAGGAGCAGCAGCTGTTGTAGTTATTTGATATTGATATGGTGCTGTTCCATCATGCCCAATTGCACTAATAATTCCTGAATTAGGATTACAATTCGCATTTTGGTCTACTAAAACAGTTAAGTTTAAAGGGAATTCAGATTCTGTAATATTAAAAGGGACTGTTACTATACTACATCCTGCATTAGGACCGCTAGTTTCTTCAATTAACACATAATAATTCCCAAAAGGAAGAGGTCCTAAATTGGTAACCGTAAGTGTTCCGTTAGCAGGTACTGTATCATCACCAAAAATACCTGTTGAGCTTTGACTTAATGAATTGAATATTTCATAATGCACATCAACAGAAGATCCGTAAACACTATTTATATTAAAAGAGACATTACCATCTGCACTACCTGTACAGGTAATATTACTTTCGCTAACAGCTGTAGCGGTTAATGTGGAGTTTGTTGGTATTGGAGCTGTAGCTGGTTCATAATAACTACAATTAGTAGAGGCATCGTAAACGATAAATGTATAGCTAACGCCTGGTGTTAATCCGGTAAACGTAGCCGATTCACTACCAGGAGAATCTTCTGGAATCCAAGAACCAGCAGGATTAGGATAAACAGATATAGGTCCTTGATAAATACTAAAATAAAAAGGTCCAGAACTACTTAACGAAGAGCCTATACTTACAATGGCTTCACCTCCAGTAGCACAATTTACAGACGGTTCAATATAAATATCTAAATCGGTAGGAGGTGAGGCAACTAAAACATCTTGTATAAGTACCGAACAGCCATTGGCATCAACAACATTAATTTCATAAAGGCCAAAGTCAACAACATCAAAACTTACCGATGTTGTTCCAGAAGCATTAAACTCTGAATTAGAATAGCCATTAGTTCCTGTTACAAAATAATTATAAGGTGCTGTACCTCCAGTAACATTATCAATAATAATAGAACCTTGTGATACGCCACTTGCTGTACAAGTAATATCAATAGTGTGGTAATTAACATTAATGTCGTCAGGTTCTGTAATCGTAATCGTATCAGTAGCGGTACAAGATTTAGCATCTGTAACAGTTATAGTATAATCGCCAGCTGGTAATCCAGAGGTTTGTGTGCCATAGTTGGTACCTGTTGTATCATTGTAAACATTAATGGTAAATGGAGGAGTGCCCACAGTTGTATCTATGGTAATATCAATTGAGGCATTACTGTTACCATGACATAGAATAGGTTCACCTTGTGTAACCAAACTTAAAGCTGGTGGTGTAATAGGTTCTACTGTATGAATAATCGATTCAATAGTACAGTTATTAGCATCTGTAATTTGGAACTGATAGGTTCCTGCATTTGAAGTGTTATACGTAAACGTATTTCCTGTGGCACCTATGGTTGTATATGCACCACCATTAATAGAAACAGCATAAGTATAAGGTGTTGAACCACCTGAAATTGTGCCAGAAATAACCGCATCAGAAGTTGCTGTACAATCTAAATCAGAATCAAGAACAGTATTAAGGTTAAGTTCTGGTAAAGGATCTATAGTATAGGTTTCGCTATACGTACAGTTATTTTCATCTTGAACTTGAAATGTATATGTTCCAGGAGGTAAATTACTAAATGTATTTGATGCTTGATAAGGTGTAGCGGCTGAAGCCGGTGCAATAATTTGATATTCAATAACACCTGTTCCACCAGTTACTCCTGTAATTGTAATAGTAGATACATTAGAAGGACAAGATAGTGGCGTATGATTAAATGTTAAGTCTGAAGGTGGATCTAACGCATCAATAACAATAGTATTTGCAATAAATGTACAGCCACTAGCATCTTGAATGGTCATAGTGTATGTGCCTGCAGATAATCCAGTAAAGGTATTACCTGTTTGGAAGTTAACCCCATCAATACTATAAGAATAAGGTGGTGTGCCTCCGGTTACACCAGTAACAGAAATAGTTCCTGTATCAGTACATGTGTAAGGTGCGGAAAGCTCTGCTGTACCATTTAAAGGTGGTGCCGCAGTAATAGTTATAGGTTGTGGTGCGGTCTCGCAAACAGAGGTTCCTATACTATATTGTACAACCACTTGATATGTTCCTTCAGGTAAATTTGTAAATACTGATGAGTTTGTAAAAGTCGTACCTCCATCAATACTATATTCTAAAGTATTACCATTGGCATTGGTAACATTAATAGTAATTGAGCCATTATCATTACCTGCACAAGCAATATTGGTTTGCGTAACTGTAAAGTCTGGTTCAGGAACTATTTCAACAGTTAGTGTTGTTGTAGCGGTACAGTTGTTAGAATCAACCACCATAATATCATAAATCCCTGGAGTTGTTACGGTGTATTCTGGTACCGTTTGAAAATCTGTAGTACTATTTATAAAGTAGAAATAAGGCGGTGTACCTCCTTCTGGGTAAATGGTTAGCTCTCCATCAGCACATGTTAAGGGTGTGGTTAAGGCAGCTGTAGTTGTTAATTGTGGAGGCTGAATTATTTCAACATCTTCCGAGTAAGTGCAACCATCATCAGTTTCAAAACTTACGGTATAAGTTCCAGGGTTTAGGTTTTCAAACGTATAATTGTTTTCAGTAATTGGTCCTACGGTATTTACTAGAGTGCCATTTTCGTAAATTGAAAAGTAATATTGTGGATCGGCATCGTTAGCTGCTAGATGAATACTTCCTTTATCATCAAAACAAAGAGGCTGTGTTATGTTAGTACTGGCGGTAAATTGGCGTTCTCTTATCTGAACATCTGGAATGCTAAAAATACAAGGGTTAGAATTCACACCTACTTGTCTTATATAAACGGTATAAATTCCTGGTGTTGCTACTGAAAATGTATTACTGGTTTGATAGTTTGTACCATCAATACTATACTCATAACCACTAGGTACATTATTAACAGTTATGGTTCCTGGGGTGTCACAAATTATATCGGTAGCATTAACAGTTGGATTTAAAATATTTTGATAAACATTAAAATGAAATTGTACATAACAACCACCATCAAAATTTATAGTTAATCTAAACTGTCCAGCTGTATTTGCAATAAAGTCTTCTCCAGTTCCAACTTCATTCCAGACACAAGAACCATCTTGGTTTGCACAATCTGGATTACTAACTTCGGGACAACTACTTTCGTCTAATTGTTCCCAAATAATAGAAGACGCTCCAGCGATATTTGTTTGTATTTCAACAAAATCGTTAGCGCCACATAAAAATATATTTGGTAATTCTTCCCCATCGTTTGGGCAAACGACTACTTCGTCGGCATAAGGTATAACAGGATTTGTAATATCTTCTCCAAACAAATTAACAGTAAATTCTTGTTGAATGGATTGGCAAGGTGCTGGTGCTGTATTAAAAGAGTAATATGTTCCTGGTTCGGTTATTGTTATCGATTGTGTTGTTCCTATAACAGGAGTTCCTGTTGGACTTGTAGACCATGAATAGGTGTCGTAACCATTTGCGGCTGTTAATTCTAAACTATCACCACATAAGGTTTCATTTTGTGTGAAAGTACAGTCATTTAAATCGGCTAAAAAATTGGTTGCCTGAGGCGTAATTAAACATCCTGTGTTGCTACTAAAGCTTGGGTCGTCAGTAATTTGAAAATCTGGATTGTAATATCCATTGTATGTTGCAAAAGCTTGGTTAAGAATAAGGTTTGAACATGAATCTGCTAATTGGCTGCAAGTTTCAACAGTCATAACCTCAATACGTATTTCATATACAGGGTCGTTTTCTTCAACTAAATAGTCTTCAATATTAAAAACGATTTCACGTGTATTAGGATCGTAACTAGCAACAGTAACTCCTGGAGGAAGGACCAAATCTTCTGGATAATTAAATACAATATTTATAGGAAGGATATCTCTTATTTGAAAGTTTGTAGCATTATCATTTCCTGTATTTTGAAAACCAATAACATAGTTTAGGGGCTGCCCTAAGCCTACGGTTTCTCCACCTATATTGTTTCCTAAATCGTCTTCAACAATTTTGGTTAAAACAATATTGGGTTCAATAATGTCTACAGCTAATGCAAAAAAGTATTGAAAGTAAACATCTTGATTACTTTCTAGGCGAACAGTTGCTGATGTAGCATCGTTGGCAATAACAGTATTACCTGGATTGGGTACAACCATTACTCCAGTATCAAATCCTAATGTATTTGTGCTATTAGGGACTCTATTGTTAACAGGGGTGGCATCTAATCGTGTTACAGAACTATTAAAAAAGTTATTTGCAGGTCTATCTGCAGCAGATAACGGAACGCCGTTAAGTACTAATCTGTCGTTTTGAATTGGTTTGTCACCTTCAAGAGCAGCAAAGGCAAAGTTTGCTCTTACTGGAGCAGGAGCGGGAACTGTTCTAAATCCAGTTACTGGAACATCTAAATTAACCGAGCTGCTTATTGCGCTAAAACCATCAAAACTTGTGATTGATTTTCCTGGTAGAGTAGGATCTTCATACACCACAAAAAGAGACCAACCTGCTGAAAACCCAGTTCCATTATATGGATTGAAATCGCTAGTTTCACCTTGAGCACTGGAAACATTTGCTATGGTGTAAGTTCCTAAGTCAGTTCCCATTGTGGTTACAATAGAGGTTACATCGGCATAGCATGAATATGGAAAACTATCTCCCGTGGCGCTTCCATTTGCGTCGTATACTATTGTACCGTTAATGTCGTGATAACCGCCTGTTGGACCTTTAAATTTTACTTGATTTATTGGTTCGTTTCCATCAGTTACGGCTCCCCAATATAGACCAGCATAAATAATTTGATAACAATTTGGATTTGGAATTTCTAAATCTGCACTCGAAGAACTAAAAGTTGAAGGATCGCTATCTATATCAATATATTGCATATCAACATTATGGTTGTAGACATTATTGCTATTAAAAGCATTATTGTCTGGGCCTAAGATGTTGTTTCCAATTAAAACAATATCTCCTTTTAAGTCTTGGTCAAACCTAGGTGTAAATGGGACATAATTTTGCGCATGACCAGATAAGCCAATTAAAGCGAATAATACAATAAGGGCAATAGTTGAAAAAGTAGGTTTTTTCATGATGTATTACATTTTAGAGTCCTTTTTTACTTTGTGGGGCGCCGTAAAAAAGGAGATCTTTTAGTTGTGTTTATTCAATTTTCACTATAGAAATTTTACTGTTATATGGTTGATTTCCTTTTTCTTTAAGCGCTGAATTAGCGGCACCAATATTATTATACTTTTTGTTATAGATGTAGTACTTACTCGTATTAACATCGTAGAAAAAGTTAATATTCTTTTCGCCTGCCGAAACAGCTTTTTTAAGGAAATCATCTCTTTTCGCAACATCAGTATGTACAGCTAATACAATATAATATCCGCTATCTGTGTTGGTAACATTTTTTAATATTTGAATACTACTCGTACGTTGTTCACCAAAATCAAAATCTTCTTCAAGTAGTGGTTTAGTACTTAAAGCGGTGTTTTTTCTTATGTCTTCAAGTTTTAAGCTGTCTTGCACATATCTATCTTCTTCGTTTTTATATAATGCGCGTTTTATACGACGTTTTCTTTCGTACTCTGTAGCAATATTAATTTTTTCTAATCTAGCTTCTAAAGCTGCTTTTGTCTGCAAGGCCTGTGCTTGTTGTTCTTTAAGTGTTTTTAATTTCTTTTGATAGAATAAGAAAACTTCATCTAGCTGAATAACACCAATTTCTTCTTCTCTTTGGTTTTGTAATAATTCAAGTTCTTTGATAGCTTGGCTTCTCGCTGCAATTGTTTGTTCTAACTCTATTTTTAAAGCTTCTATTCGTCTGTTTTCAGCAGTTGTACTTTTAAATGGCTTAGGATCTAAATAAATACCTTGTTCACTTAAATCGTTTTCTCGTTTTAAGTCTTTTAAATCTTGATCTTTTATATCAACAGCTTTTTCAAGTTTGTTTAATAGTTCTACTTGGGATTTTCTTGCAGTTTCAACAGATTCAGCCATTTCATTCATAGACTTTGATAGGTCATCATTAGCCACAGGAATACTATCTATTTTAGCTTCTTCTAAAGCTAATTTTGCTTGTTCTTCGGCTTCTGCTTTAGCCTTGGCTTCTGCAGCAAGACGTACTTGTTCTTCGGCTTCTGCTTTGGCTTTTGCTTCCGCCGCAAGACGTGCTTGTTCTTCAGCTTCTGCTTTGGCTTTTGCTTCCTCTGCAAGACGTACTTGTTCTTCGGCTTCTGCTTTAGCTTTTGCTTCCGCAGCAAGACGTACTTGTTCTTCGGCTTCTGCTTTAGCTTTTGCTTCCGCAGCAAGACGTGCTTGTTCTTCAGCTTCCGCTTTAGCTTCGGCTTCTGCAGCAAGACGTACTTGTTCTTCGGCTTCTGCTTTGGCTTTTGCTTCCGCCGCAAGACGTGCTTGTTCTTCAGCTTCTGCTTTGGCTTTTGCTTCCTCTGCAAGACGTACTTGTTCTTCAGCTTCTGCTTTGGCTTTTGCTTCCGCAGCAAGACGTGCTTGTTCTTCGGCTTTTACCTCGGCCGCTAAACGAGCTTCTTCTTTAGCTTTGGCCGCTGCTTTACGGTTAGCTTCTGCTTTGGCTTTATCTGCTTGAGAGTATTGTTTCTTTTTAGGCTTAGAAGAAATTAAAGCACTTACTCTATCTTCACGACTATAATCGTATCGTTCTCTATTTTTAAATTTGTAGGCTAAAGTTATTTCGTGAGCCGATCCTAAAGTAGCTAAGTCACCTACAGCTTTTTCGTAGTTGTACTCTATGGATATTTGTTCGGTAAGGTGTAATCCTAAGCCACCGTATGCACCATATAAAGTATTATAACCAGCTTGAGCCCAAATACCTTTAGGAACTGTTAACATGATGCCACCAGAAAAAATAGTGTTATCATCTTTAAATTCAGATTTTATTAATCCTGTAAATTTGGTTTCATCAAAAAATCCGCGACTATTCATATATCCAGTATACATAGCGTGGAGTTGAATACTTTGTTCGGGATTATCTTTAAGTAATTCAGAAGATGTAAAATTGTAAAGCACAAGATTGTTGACTGTTACACCAAAATCTAAAAACACCGTTCCGTAATTAATTCCAGGACTTACACTTAATAAAAAATTAGATGGTATATTTTCTAGTGAAGGATCTGGGGTGTTGGTAACGACATTACCATCATTAATACCACTTTGGTAAGCACCAACATTAATACCAAATGTTAAGTTATTGTCACGTTGTAGTCTTGCGTTATAGGCAAAGTTTAAAATTCCACCAAAAGTTGTTAAAACCCCGTAGTTTTGTTGAAATGCACTAATACCAATACCAATATTTTCTCTAAATCTACCAGAATAGCTTACTAAATAAGAAACTGGAGCATTTTCAAATTGCATCCATTCTCTTTTATTTGTGATACTAATGTATTTGTATTGTTGCCTAACAAAACTAAATGTAGGTGTATTTATATGTTGATTGTAAGTTAATGAGTTTCTTAAAGGTAACGCAAGAGCAACTATACCATCTTCTTGAGAATAGGCAATCTGCATAATGCAGAAAAATGATATTATAGCAAAAAGTAGTGCTTTCATGCTACTTAATTAGTGTTATGGTTCCTTTTTTTGTGTCTTGCTCGCTTTTAATAATGTAGTAGTACACTTTGTTTATACTACTAAGGTTTAAATCGCCTTCAGGCCAATTATTTAAGTAATTAGTTGTTTTTAATACAATTTCACCACGGTTACTCATAATCGTGATTTCAGCGTTTGATCCGCTAGTGTATTTTGTTGGGATAACCCATGTATCGTTAACACCATCGCCGTTAGGGCTGACAATATTTGGTATTTTATCTACATCTGGAAATGGGTTATAGGCTTCTATAACCGAAAAATCGAATGTTCTAGAGCCATTACATCCAGATGTTTCAGTAATAGTGACACTATATTCACCAATTTCAGTAATTTGATAAGAATTTTGAGTAGCTCCAGAAATGATCATATTATTTAAATACCATTGATATTCTGGGGCATTAGCTGTCGTTGTAACCGTTGCTGTTAAAGTTTCATCCTCTTCCAATGTGTTTTCTTCTGAAACATTAATTGAAGCCGAAAACAATTCGCTTACTAAATCGATACTCCCAGATGCTTGACAACTTCCTAAATCTACTTCTACAGCATATGTTCCTGAAATACTAGTTTCGTAAGTTTGATTGGTTGCATTAATAATTGGTGCACCATCTTTATACCATTGGTAGCTATTACCGTTAATAGTACTTAGTACAGTTGCGTTTTGGTTTGGGCAAAACGGGTTTCCTAAACTAGATACAATAGTTGCTGTAGCTTCACCAGAGGTTACTTCGCTTATGGTTACTCTGTTAGAATAAGAATTAGAAGTGCAGCTACCATAATTTGTTTCAACAAAATAAGTTCCAGAATTGGTTACTTCTAGGGTTTCTCCTTCAGCAATAAAAACAGATGTTGTAGCACTTGTTTCTTGATACCAATTAAATGTAAGATTAGGATAGTTTAATGGTGAATCGTTAGATCCTGTTCCAGGATTATCTATAGTTAAAAGATAACTACCGCCACTACAAAAAGCTCCGGTAGAAACTAAATTGTTAATGGTAAAAGGGCTGTCTTGATGCTTGTAATATGCTGCAAATGGTACAGAACGAGAGCTAGTTGCTACAGGAGCTGTGCTTTTAATTCTAATTCTATAATTTTCGCCATAGGCTGTTGTTGGTATTGAAAAACTTAAGGTTACTGGAGATGTGGTTATTTCTCCAGGATTTGTTGTGTGTAATACTGTAGGTGATGTAAAGTCTCCATTAGCATCAGATAATTCAATAATAAATTGGTTACTACTATCTAACCCTGCTTCTGGAGAGAATACAAAAGTAGTGTTGTAAGTATTAAATGAATTGTTAGCACATGCTTGACTAAACCCTAAATTTGGCGTACCAATAACTATTTGAGCTTTTGCATTTTTGCTAATCAAAAAGACAAAAGAACAAAGAAATATGGTTAGGTGTTTTAATAGGGTAATTTTTTGCATGTAGGTTAAGTTGGATAATTTGGGATATCTTGTCTTTTATTTTTTTGGGCTAGAATAAAAGACAAGATTAAGGTTTTGGATTATTATTAATCCATATTAGATGCCACAATTTTATTAATTCGTAATCTAAAATCTGGTCGTTTAGGATTTTTTAAATCGATAAAAGTTTCTTCATCGGGGCTTTTAGCATAAACATTAAAGAAGCTACTATTACCATACCAGTCTTCTAAATCGTCGTTGTTAGGATTGTATCTAGTAAATAAGTTGCCATTACAGTTATTAAAAAGCATGTTTGTAAACTTTAACTTATTTAAGCTTTCGTTATTAATTTTAATTTTTTCATCAAAAACGACTGCTGGATTAAACCCTGAGATAACACTTTTATTCATTGTTATAGCAGCATCAGGAGCGATGTAAATAGCTTCTTTTACTAGACCGATTTTTATATCACCTTTTAAGTCGTTACTAAGATTAACTAAAGTTAAGTTTTCGGCACTAACAAAGGTTTGTTTTTTAGAAAAATCAACTTCATCTCTTTTATTATAAGATGCAACATACATAGCTTTTGGTCTATTTGAGTTGGAAACATAAGGAGAGCGTATAGCTAATGAATTTGTTATAATGGCTTGTGTGCCATAATTAAACTCGTAATCATTACCGTGAGATTTGTAAGAAACAAGTTTGTCTAGAATAACTTCACCACCAATTACATTAAATGAATTACCGTTACTATAACTAACCATAATATTTTCAATAATGGTATTATAACCAACTCCAGCAAGTGTTAAGGCATTAAAATACCCATGGTTAACTGTTCGTTTACCAGCATATTCAATTCTAACATATTTTAATATCCCAGAATAGCTTTCTGTATTATTACCACCGTAGCTAATGTTTTTTGAAGACGAAGGATTTAACCCATAATCTATTAAAGACTCCTCACCAAATTTATTGATAGGTGCATCGCCTAGTATAAAAACGCCACCCCAATCGCCTTGTTTTTTCACACTCTTATTTGATGTAAATACAATGGGGTCGGTTTCTGTTCCTTCTGCAATAATTTTAGCCCCTTTACTAATGGTTAAAGAACCATTTGTTTTTGCATCACCTATAATAACTGTACCTGGCTCTATAGTTAATGTTGTACTGTCTGTTACAAAAACACTACCAAGAAGAAGGTAGACATTTTTTTTATTTAGCTTAGTATCTTGGGTAATATCACCACTTAATATTTCTGTAGCTTCGCTGTACTCAACGGTATTAGGTTGAAATTCACTCCAAGAGTTTAGCCAATTGTTACGGCCGATAATACCTTTTTCTTGTTGAGCAAAAAGCCCTCCCAAGGTTATTAAAAATGCACATAGGGTTAGAGTAAAGTTTTTCATAAGTAGGTTTGTTTTTTGGGTTTTTAACTCTATATACCAAACATATAAAGTTTACCTATGAAATACAAAAAATATCGACGAAAAACATAAAATGTTTTAAATATGTAAGAAAAGTACTATATTATTAATGGTTTAAGCGCATTATTTAATAAAAATTTATTGTATTGTTAAAATATTTATTTTCTATAAAAAAATAAATGCCACTTTTAAAGTGGCATTTTAAGCTAAGTTTAATTAGTTTGGTGTATTGGAGCTAATATTGGTTAAATTCATTGTATGTGTGTAATGATTTTAATGTTTGTTCGTAAAACAATACAGCCGCTATTAAATTAGATTTATCAGAATATGGTAAGATCTTTCTTTGAAATTCAATGGTATTTTCAAAATACTCATCAGCTGCATCAATATTATCTTCAAGAGCTTTTCTGTGATCTTTAGTATCTGGAATTCCTAATGACGCAATGGTTACACCAGGTTTATTTGTAAAAGCAATATTGGGAAGTACCTTAACAATAACTTCAATACGTTCAATATATAAGTCTAATAGTTTTCCTTTATTCATTCGTTGTAATTCGTCTCTATCATGATATTTTCCAATAGAAACGTTATTATCAATAATACTTTGCGAAGCACCATTGTTTTGGGCAATTATGGTACCAGTTGTTAAAAACAAAATAGTAATAAGTAGAGTAAGTTTAGTTTTCATATCCAGGGTTTTATTATTCCATAGAAGACAAATCTATACAAATAATTAAAAAATACAATCGTTTTTTTAGTTTTTTAATCAATAAACTGTATAAAAAGCACGATAAAAAACATAATTTGTAAGAAAAAACTTAAAAAAATAAGTTTTTTAAAGTTTACTGTCTTCAACTTATTTATATCCTAAACTTATTTAATGCTTAATTAATCTTTTATAGAATATATTTGTAAAAAAGAACATTAAATGCCAAACGCAAAAACAGTACAAAACAGTTATATAAATAGAGAAATTAGTTGGTTGCAATTTAATGCAAGAGTACTACAAGAAGCTGAAGATGAAGAAGTACCATTAATTGATAGATTAAGGTTTTTAGGGATTTTCTCAAATAACTTAGATGAGTTTTTTAAAGTACGTTATGCAACTGTTAAGCGTATTGTAGAGGCTGGGAAAGGAGGAAAGAGTGAACTTGGAGGTATAAAAGCAGCAGAATTGCTAGAAGAAATAACACAAATTGTTATTAACCAACAAAGCCATAGTCTAGAAGTTTTAAGTAATATTAAAAAATCGCTAGAAAAAGAACATATTTTTTTAGTTACAGAAAACCAATTAGATAAAAACCAACAATTATTTATAAAGGATTATTTTTTAAGAAATGTAAGTCCAGCTTTAGTAACTATAATTTTAAGTGATGTAGTTAAACTACCTAATTTAAAAGATAGTGCCGCTTATTTAGCAGTAAAAATGGTGCTTAAATCAGGTGAGAAACAATACGCACTTGTTGAAATTTCTAAATCTATGGATAGGTTTGTAGTGCTTCCAGAAAAAAATGGAAAAAGCTACATTATTATGGTAGATGATTTGTTACGATTTTGTCTAGATGATATTTTTAACATTTTCGATTATACCGAAGCTACAGCTCACATGATTAAAATAACACG
Organism: Mangrovimonas cancribranchiae; assembly: GCF_037126245.1. Classification (NCBI taxonomy): domain Bacteria; kingdom Pseudomonadati; phylum Bacteroidota; class Flavobacteriia; order Flavobacteriales; family Flavobacteriaceae; genus Mangrovimonas; species Mangrovimonas cancribranchiae. Next base: position 1,537,293 of record NZ_CP136925.1, on the reverse strand, counting down.
AGATGGAGAGCTAGACTTAGATAGCGATTTAAGTAAGAGCTTTATGGAAAAAATTTCCGAAAGTGTTAAACATAGACAAGTTGGCGAGCCTGTTAGGTTTGTGTACGATAAAACCATTGACCCTGAAACATTAAACTATTTAATGACAAAAATGGGAATCGATTCGCACGATAGTATTATACCAGGAGGACGATATCATAACCGTCGCGATTATATGAGTTTTCCAAGTTTAGGAAGAGCAGACTTGCTTTACAAAAAAATAGAAGCATTACCAGTAAAAGGATTAAGTTTACAGGAGAGTATTTTTAAAAGCATAGAAAACAAAGATTATTTATTACACACACCATACCATACATTCTCCTATGTTGTAAAGTTTCTTCGTGAAGCCGCTTTAGACCCTAAGGTCCAAACAATTAAAATTACCATTTACCGTTTAGCACAAATTTCGCATGTAGCAAGTTCTTTAATAAATGCGGCTAAAAACGGTAAAAAAGTAACGGTTTCAATAGAAATTCAAGCACGTTTTGATGAGCAAGCAAATATTGAATATGCTGAACAAATGAAAAACGAAGGCGTTAACTTAATTTTTGGTGTTCAAGGATTAAAAGTACATAGCAAAATGTGTGTTATAGAACGTGAAGAAAATAATAAAACAAAGCGCTATGGGTTTATAAGTACAGGTAATTTTAATGAATCGACAGCAAAAATTTATACTGATTATACACTATTTACAGCCGACCAAAAAATACTAAAAGATGTAAACAAAGTGTTTAGTTTTTTCGAGGTTAACTATAGAATTTATAGGTATAAACACATTATCACATCGCCACATTACACCAAAAAGGCCTTATTTAAACTTATAGATCAAGAAATAAGTAATGTAAAAGCTGGGAAGCCTGCTTACATTCGCTTAAAAATGAATAGTATATCAAGCTTTAAAATGGTTGATAAACTATACGAAGCCAGTAGAGCAGGCGTAAAAATTCAAATGATTGTTAGAGGGATATGTTGCTTAATTCCAGGTATTAAAGGCATGAGCGAAAATATTGAAGTAATAAGTATTGTCGATAAATTTTTGGAACATACAAGATTATACATATTTTGTAACAATAACGACCCAAAAATTTATATCTCTTCAGCAGATTGGATGACAAGAAACATTGAAAATAGAGTAGAGGTAAGTTGCCCTATTTACGACGAAAGTATTAAAAACGAACTAATCGATACCTTTAATATATGTTGGAGCGATAATGTAAAAGCTAGAATATTAAATAATTCACAGAAAAACGATTATAAACGTAATAATAAGCCCAAAGTAAGATCGCAATTTGCGCTTTACGATTACTACCAAAAAAAACTTGAAAATTAATTTATGCTTTCAATAAAAAAATATGCCGCTATCGATATAGGTTCTAATGCCGTTAGATTACTTATTGCAAACATAATAGAAGAAAAAGGTAAAGAAGTTAGATTTAAAAAAAGCTCGTTAGTAAGGGTTCCTATTCGTTTAGGGGCCGATGTATTTTTAGAACAAAATATTTCTAAATATAACCAACAACGTATGTTAGATACCATGAAGGCCTTTAAACTTCTCATGAAATCTCATAAAGTGGTTAAATATAAAGCTTGTGCAACTTCGGCCATGCGTGAAGCCGATAACGGGCAGCAAGTATCGGAGGCTATTTTAAAACATTCAAACATAAAAATTGATATTATTGACGGCGAAGAAGAAGCAGCTATTATTGCCGCAACCGATTTGCATGCTTTTATAGACGATTCTAAAACCTATCTTTATGTCGATGTAGGAGGTGGAAGTACGGAATTTTCAGTTATTCATAATGGAAAAAAAATAGCATCGCGTTCTTTTAGAATAGGAACTGTAAGATTGTTAAATGATATTGTTAAGAATGAAACATGGGCCGAAGCCGAAACATGGGTTATTAAACATACCGCAGAATACGAAAAAATAGACCTGATAGGTTCTGGAGGAAATATTAATAAAATTTTTAAAATATCTGGAAAGAAATTAGGAAAACCATTAACCTATTTTTATTTATCATCATATTATAAAACGTTACAAACTTATTCTTACGAGGAGAGAATTACAGAGTTAGACTTAAATCAAGATAGGGCAGATGTTATTATTCCAGCAACAAGAATTTACCTGTCTGCCATGAAATGGAGTGGCGCTAAAGATATGTATGTTCCTAAAATAGGTTTAGCAGATGGTATTATTAAAAGTATATATCATAATACTGTTTCAAGCAATACACAGTAAAAAAAAGCAGTTTGTCTTTATAATATCCTCATTTTAAGATAAAAATATATCTTAGCTGTTATAATTCAGATTATTAACCAAACTACTTTAAAACAATGAAAAAATTAATACTCTTATTGTTTGTTCTGGCTTATACTACGGTTTCGTTTTCTCAAAATGGTTTATACGGAGTTAGAGTAGGCTACAATATTTCCAATTTAGATTTTGATCCAGATGCTAACTTTTCTAACCAACATAGAAATGGTTTTGCAATAGGTTTTTTTGGCGAGTATTTATTAACTAAGTCTATGTCTATTGCACCTGAAATTCAATTTTCTGCTGAAGGTGCTAAAGATAGAGACCTAAGAATAGATTATATTCAAACACCTATTTTATTAAAGTTTCATCTGGGAGACAGGCTTTCTGTAGGTGCTGGACCATTAGTTGGTGTAAAAATTCATGAATATGAAGATGGTTACAAAAACTTTGCCTTTTCAGGAATAGGTGGCGTTGAGTTTATGATTACCGATGAAATTTTTATAGATGCAAGATATCATTATGGGCTAACGAATATTATAGACGATGAAAATGATATTGAAGCTAAAAACACTAATATTCAATTAGGTATTGGTATAAAAATTTAGACGTTTTAAGCGAATATAACATAAAACCTCCAATGTAAGTTGGAGGTTTTATTTTATAAGAGAAGTTTAAGTATCGTTTAACTAGCCATGAATGGTTTCTTTTTTACCTAAGTCTTTCATAATCTCAGCTTCGTAATCAAGAAGGTTTTGCCATTTTTTATCTACATCTTCGCGATTTCCGTATTGTCTTGCAAAACCTAAAAACATGGTGTAATGATTGGCTTCGCTCACCATAAGTTTACGGTAAAACTCGGCTAATTCTTTATCTTCTAATTCTTCCGATAGTAGTCTAAAACGCTCGCAGCTTCTAGCCTCGATTAAAGCAGCATAAAGCAAGCGGTGAACTAATTGTGTGGTTCTGCTACCGCCTTTAGGAAAAAATTTATGTAAAGCAACAACGTATTCGTCTTTTCTATCTCGTCCTAAAACCCAGCCACGTTCAATTATTTTATCATGAACCATTTTAAAATGACTAATTTCTTCTTTTACCAAGGCTGTCATTTCTGTAACTAATTCGGTGTATTCTGGAAAAGATACAATAAGAGAAATAGCTGTACTAGTCGCTTTCTGTTCGCAATAGGCATGATCTGTAAGGATTTCCTCAATATTTTTTTCTACAATGTTTACCCATCTTGGGTCTGTTGGAAGTTTTAATCCTAACATAATTACACGTTTTTTATAATGTTAAACTTTCCTTTATGATCGATGATAAGTTGATAATTAATTTGATGTTTAGATTTTGGTTTTTGCAATAAAACATCAATAATTAATTGATTGTCTTTTAGTGATTTATATTGATTCACCCAGAGACTTTTTAAAATGTATTGATTGAAATCTTTGGGCAGATTATCTATATGTTTAATAAATAATTGCTCGTTAATAACAGTCATAAACACTTCAGAGTTATCTTTATAAACCGTTATTTCTCCAATGGCTTTTCTATAATATTTTTTATGTGTTATTTCATTTCTTTCTTCGGTAATAACAACATGATTAACCATATCTGAATACGACTTAATATGCGCACGGTATCCGTTTGTTAACGTTGTGTCATTAACGTGTTCAGCATAGCTTTCAGGGGAAAAAGCAACCTGTTCAGAAAATGAGCTAGGAAGGTTTTCTTTTATTAAGTTTTCTGTGTAAGACTTTTGTGCACGATGCCGGCCATCACAATTAAAAAAGCAAATAGTGGCAATTAGTGCAATAAAGAAAGTGATAGTTGATTTCATAAAGTTAAATATCTAAACCAAATGTTTTTCGTAACACATCTATATTAGGGTTTTTTTCTTTAAGCTTTTCGTATTTTTCTTGGGTTGTGTAGGCGTATTTTTTTTCAATAACCTCATTAACCGTTATAGAAAGTGATATATCATAATTTTGAAGTGTTTTTCTTAGGTAGTTAAGTAAGTCGTATTGTTGGCGCTCTACTTCAACTTTATTAGTATCGTTAGGAAACTCTAAATGAATTGTTGTGCCGTCTAGTTTAGGCTCGTCTATAGAAAGAATGGAGGCTAGGTTAAATTGCCCTTTTTTCTCAATAATAGCGACAAAATCTTTCCAAGTTTGTCGTAGTTGTTCTTGAGTAAAAGGTTCTTTAGGGAGTTCTTCTTCATTAACAACAACATCCATTTGTCTAATTTCATGCTCCTTTTTGGCTTTTATACTTTTTAACGATAAGCCAGATGTTGACTTTTTAGGAGCGGAAATATCTATTTTAGGTTTTGAAACTTGTTGTTTTTCCTGTTTTACCTCGGTAAGGTTTTGGGTGTCAATATAAGCCGTTTTAGACTCAGTTTTTGCTTGCTTAGGCTTGTTTTTATTGACTTCTTTTTGCTTAGCAGAAGGTTTGGTAACAGGAATTGGCGTAATGCCTTTAGCTTTAAAATAACTTGGAGGAATTATGTAACGTTTGCTATTTTTTTTTTCTCCATCAAAAGTGATAGAGGCTAATTGCATTAAACAAAGTTCGACGAGGAGTCGTTGATTTTTACTGGATTTGTACTTTAAATCGCACTCGTTGGCTAACTCAATGGCTTTTAATAAAAATGCTTGCGAACTTTTTTGTGATTGAATTTTATACTTCTCGGTAGTTTCTTCACCAACTTCTAATAAATCTACGGTTTTAGGATTTTTACAAACTAATAAATCTCTAAAATGAGAGGCTAAACCTGAAATGTAGTGATGTCCATCAAATCCTTGTGCTAAAATGCTATTAAATTGTACTAGTACATCAGGGATATTATTTTCTAAAATAAAATCGGTACTCTTAAAATAGGTTTCATAATCAAGTACATTAAGATTTTCTGTAACCGCTTGTCTTGTTAAATGTTTTCCTGAGAAACTAACCACACGATCAAAAATAGAAAGCGCATCACGCATAGCGCCATCGGCTTTTTGTGCGATAATATGTAAAGCATCGTCTTCGGCTTCAATACCTTGCTCTTCAGCAATGTATTTTAAATATCCTTTAGCGTCTTTAACGGTAATTCGTTTAAAATCGAATATCTGGCAACGCGAAAGAATAGTTGGAATAATCTTATGCTTTTCAGTTGTTGCTAAAATAAAAATGCAGTGCTTTGGAGGTTCTTCTAAGGTTTTTAAAAACGCATTAAAAGCGGCTTGCGATAACATGTGAACCTCATCAATAATATAAACTTTATATTTCCCTACTTGAGGTGGAATCCTAACTTGATCGGTTAGATTACGAATATCGTCTACAGAGTTGTTAGAAGCGGCATCCAATTCAAAAATATTGAAAGCAAAATCTTCATCGCCTTGATCTTGTCCATCGCTATTTATCATTTTTGCCAAAATACGCGCACAAGAGGTTTTACCAACTCCTCTAGGACCTGTAAATAATAGGGCTTGAGCTAGATGGTTGTTTTCAATAGCATTTTTTAATGTATTGGTAATGGCTTGTTGACCAACAACATCTTTAAATGTTTGTGGTCTGTACTTTCTAGCCGATACTACAAAATGTTCCATTGAAAATTGTTAAGCATAACAAAGTTAAAACTTTGCTTTAATTTTTGGAATTATGCTGCTAAAAATTAAAAGTAGTTATTAACAATTTGTGTACTTTTGCGACTAAGTAGATTGCCTTATCGCTGTAATTTTACAGAGGAACGTCCGAACACCATAGTGCAGCATAGTGGTTAACAGCCACCAACCGTGAGGTTAGGAAAAGTGCAACAGAAAGTATGTACAGGTAATGCTGTAGTGAAATCAGGTAAACTCTATGCGGTGCAATGCCATGTATACCAACGCTTGAGTGCGGCACGTACGATTGTTGGAGGGTAGGCAGCTAGAGTGTATTGGCAACAATGCATTAAGATAAATGATAAGGGCTCATTTTTTTGAGTACAGAATTCGGCTTATAGATCTGCTTTTTTATAAAGAAATCACCTTTTTTGAGGTGATTTTTTTATTTATGGGTTTGTGTTGAAGGTGGTTATAAACCACATAATGATGAAATTCCTCTTTTTACTCTCCTTCAGAATGTATTGGTATAATTAATCGAAAAATGTTACCTAATCTGCCTTAGGCAGTTCAAAAAAACTAAAAACACTACCGCCATAACTTTTAGAGTGGCTAAAATATTCTAAAAGCGATAAGTTAGTGTGTTTGGAGTGTTCTATAATAAGATATCCGTGTGGTTCTAATACGTTATTTTTAAAAACTAATTCAGGGATTTTGGAAAAGGCTTCTAAATCAAAATTGTAAGGTGGATCGGCAAAAATTATGGTATGTTTAGTTTTGTAGTGTTCTAAAAACTTAAACACATCACTTTTTATGGTTTGAATAGGCATATCAAACTGTGATGCTGTTTGATTAATGTATTTTATACAGCCGTAATGGCCATCTACAGCCATAATTTGCCTGGTTCCTCTTGAGGCAAATTCGTAACTTATATTGCCAGTTCCAGCAAAAAGATCTAAAACAGATAATTCATCAAAGTAATAGTTGTTATTTAAGATGTTAAAAAGCGCCTCTTTAGCCATATCGGTTGTTGGGCGAACGGGTAAATTTTTAGGGGCTTGTAACTTTCTGCCTTTAAACTGTCCAGAAATAATTCTCATGAAAAACTATGGATTAAGGTAAAGTGAGAATGGTTAGACTTAGGAGTTTCAATATAATTGTAAGTGTCTTTTCTATGCCCAAAAGACACATGTCTAATGTATTTATAGGTAATATTATAAAGGTCGTCGTTTTTAACAATATTACCTAAAAGGATTAGATTTATCTTCTCTGGATTGAGAGATAGCTGCTCTATTGTAAACAAGATATAATAAATAAAGTCTTCTTGAGAGTGGTATTCAAAAGTGTTGTAAAATTTAAGTTTTCCAGAGTTGACTACAATAATTTCAAAATGGGTATCACCAACATTTACATACATGTTTTCTTCTTGAGATAACGTGTCGTTTTTTAAAATCTGTTCTAGGAGTATGGTCGCATAGTGTTTGTAAGAAAAGCTACCAAATTTATCATAAATGTAATTGTTAATGTTTACATAGGGAACGTATACATTCATGCTATTGTTTGCAGTAACGGTGTCGTAAGCAATAAAATCGGACTTTAAAATTTTTGAATTAAACTTTAAATAATCAGCGAGGAGTTCTTCATTAAAAAATTCCTTAGGTACTAAAGTGGCTAAGTCGTTTATATAGATAACTGTTACCTTATTAAAGGTGTTATTTAATTCATCTATGGAATTAAAACAATGTTTTAACTTATCTAGAATTTGAATAGGAGTGGTTTTCTTTTCTAAAGTAATATGCTTTAAAAAAGTAATGGTTTGTGTATCCTGGTCTAGTATACAAAAAGAAAGTCCATTCAAATTAATTTGAATGGACAAATCTTGGTTAGTTAAGTTAGTTGTATTATTCGCTATCGCCATAAGTTTTAGGCCAGTTCCCGTTTGTTTTTACTTCGGTCATCGATCCTACTTTAAGTGCATCGCCATTAACACCATCTACAGAAACGACTTCGTTTTCTTGTGCTAATAAGTCTTTATTTTGGTCGTGTAAGATAATAGATTTTTTAACACTTGCTTCAAAAACAGGAATTTTAACATCGTTTTCTTCAAGTAGTCCAGCTTCCATTTTAAATGTAGCACCTTCTTTGGCGTCTGGTACATTCATCATAGATTTATATCTTGTAGAAGACTTAAATAATGAGTCTCTAACAGGTACAAAGCCTAGAGTATCTATAATTAAAATATCTTTTGTCATTTCAACACCACCGTAACGTTTCGTTAACTCTTCATCTATAACGGTAGAGTCTCTACGTTGTGTTATGGTATATTTTGCGGTATCAATAAACTTCACTAAACTTTCAAAGTCGTTAGCAAAAGTTCCAGTAACTTCTTTATGAGCTAGTTGAGAATTTCTAATATCCACTAACTTTTCAATAACTTTAGCGTAGCGCTTGTCTTTAACTTTGTTAAATTGAATAGGCTCGTAAATGGACATGTACGTTTGGTATCCTAAAAAGATAATTAAGACCCAAAGTAAAATTTGTACAACTGGTTTTGCTTTAGAAGGCACAAATTTATCAATTACCCATACTAAACCAATAGTAAGTAAAATTACAGCAACAGCTATTAAGATGAATTTTAACATGATTTGTGTTATTAATATTAAATAGGTATTAGGCAAATCTACAATTTTTTTTTAATCGTAAAAACCAATAGCCCTAAAAATCATTCCTATATTTGAGAAAATTAAAATCCTAGAATTGTTCTATGAACGCATCTGAATTCTATACACTTATAAAACAGCAGTTTCCATTTACGCCAACCCAAACACAAGATGTTGCACTTTTGCAGTTATCGGAGTTTATTTTTAGTAGCGACCCAAAATCACTTTATTTATTAAAAGGATATGCAGGAACTGGAAAGACAACCATAATAGGAACTATTGTAACCAATTTATGGAAAGCTAAAAAGAGTGCAGTATTAATGGCGCCAACAGGAAGAGCCGCTAAAGTAATTTCTAATTACTCAAAAAAAGAAGCATTTACTATACACAAAAAGATATACTTTCCTAGAAAAGATAAAGGCGGTGGTGTAAAGTTTGTTTTGCAGCCTAATAAACATAAAGACACCATTTTTATTGTAGATGAAGCTTCCATGATTCCCGATACGCCAGGAGAATCTAAACTGTTTGAAAATGGGTCTCTTCTAGACGATTTAATGCAATATGTGTATTCTGGGCATCGCTGTAAATTATTACTTATAGGTGATGTGGCACAGTTACCACCTGTTAAATTAGATTTAAGTCCTGCATTAAACGAACATACCCTAGGCTTGAATTACAATAAAGAGGTTAAAAAAATTGAATTAAATGAAGTGGTGCGTCAAGAACAAGATTCTGGAATACTCCAAAATGCCACAAATTTAAGAGAAGAACTACAAGACGACTTTTTTGACAGCTTTAAGTTTCACTTAAATGGTTTTAAAGATATTGTTAGGCTAGTTGATGGTCATGAAATAATGGGAGCTATCGATGAGTCTTACAGCGAAAACGGTCATGAAGAAACCGCTATTATAGTACGCAGTAATAAGCGAGCTAATTTGTATAATCAGCAAATAAGAAGTCGCATTTTATTTCGAGAGAATGAATTGAGTGCAGGAGATTTTTTAATGGTAGTTAAAAACAATTATTTTTGGATAAAACCAACTACCGAAGCTGGTTTTATAGCCAATGGCGATATTATTGAAATTTTAGAAATATTCCATATTAAAGAGCTTTACGGATTCAGGTTTGCCGAAGTAAAAGTTAAAATGGTTGATTACCCTAGAATGCGTCCATTTGAAACTGTCTTACTCTTAGATACTATCGAGGCGCAAACCCCATCTTTACCATACGAAGATTCTAACAGACTCTATCAAGAAGTAATGAAAGACTATGAAAACGAAAGTAGTAATTACCGTAAATTCTTAAAAGTAAAAAACAATAAGTATTTCAATGCCTTACAAGTTAAGTTTTCTTATGCTATGACGTGCCATAAGTCGCAAGGTGGACAATGGAATACCATTTTTGTAGAACAACCTTATTTACCAGATGGAATTACAAAAGATTACTTACGTTGGCTTTATACCGCTGTAACAAGAGCCAAAGAAAAATTGTATCTTATTGGCTTTAAAGACGATTTTTTTGAAAGCTAATTAGAAAACAATGGATATCGAAACATTAATAAGTATTTTTTTAGGTATTGGTTTAGCCGCATCGGTTGGTTTTAGGGTGTTCGTACCCTTATTTGTGCTTAGTTTAGCTTCGTATTTTAATGTTTGGGAATTAAATGCTTCTTGGCAATGGGTAGGAAGTTTAGCTGCTGTTATAACACTTGGTGTTGCTACAATTGTCGAGATTTTTGCTTATTACATACCGTTTGTCGATAATGTGTTAGATGCTATCGCTATACCATTAGCAACAATAGCAGGAACCGTAGTAATGGTGTCAACAGTGGCCGATTTAAGCCCTGTTATAACTTGGACTTTAGCAATAATAGCAGGAGGAGGAACAGCCACAGCCATAAAAAGTACCGCAGGATCGGCAAGAGTAACATCGTCTGTTTCAACAGCAGGATTTGGTAATCCCGTAGTTTCTACTGTGGAAACAGGTTCCTCTATAATAATGTCTGTTATTTCTGTATTTCTTCCCATATTAGCATTTATTTTTACAATAATAGTTCTGTATTTAATTTTCAAATTTTATAGAAAGATTAAACTTTCAAAACCTTAAAATCACTTTAAAAATTATATTTTTGAAAAAGTATAAAACTGTCTTATGAAGATAATATCCATGATTCCGGCTAGATATAGCGCATCTCGTTTTCCAGCAAAACTTATGCAGGATTTAGCAGGGAAGTCGGTTATTCTAAGAACCTACGAAGCAACCGTAGCTACCAATTTGTTTGATGATGTATATGTTGTTACCGATAGCGATATTATTTTTAATGAAATAGTAAATCATGGTGGAAAAGCCATCATGAGCCAAAAAGAGCATCAATCAGGTAGTGATAGAATAGCCGAAGCGGTAGAAAACTTAGATGTTGATATTGTGGTTAACGTTCAAGGTGATGAGCCGTTTACAGAGCAAGAAAGTCTAAAAAAAGTAATTGAGGTTTTTAAAGACGACCCTAATAAAAAGATTGATTTAGCATCGTTAATGGTAGAAATTACAGATTGGGATGAAATAAACAATCCCAATACAGTTAAGGTAATTGTAGATCAAGAAAATTTTGCGTTATATTTTTCACGAAGTCCTATTCCATATCCACGCGATAAAGAAGCAGGAGCCAGGTATTTTAAGCATAAAGGTATATACGCCTTTAGAAAACAAGCTTTATTAGATTTTTATAACTTGCCAATGCAATTTATAGAAGCCACCGAAAAAATAGAATGCATAAGATATTTAGAATATGGCAAACGCATAAAAATGGTAGAAACAACCATACAAGGCGTAGAAGTTGATACACCAGAAGATTTGGAACGAGCCAGAAAACTATGGAAATAGATTATACTAACATAAAGGTAATAGGCTTTGATGCCGATGATACCCTTTGGGTAAACGAAACCTATTTTCGCGATGCCGAAATGCAGTTTGCTAAAATGTTATCGTCTTACGAAACCATAAATAAAATAGACCAAGAGCTATTTAAAATGGAAATGAAAAATTTACCAGTTTATGGTTATGGTGTAAAAGGGTTTGTGCTATCAATGGTAGAAATGGCTATTGAATTATCAAATGGAGACGTATCTAGTGATATTATTGAGAAAATTCTCAATTTAGGTAAAGACATGATCAATAAACCCGTCGAGCTTTTAAATGATGTAGAACATGTACTGGAAAAATTATCAAATAATTATCGGTTAATTTTAGCTACTAAAGGCGACTTATTAGATCAAGAAAGAAAACTAGAAAAATCAGGTTTATTAAAATACTTCCATCATATAGAAGTTTTAAGTGATAAGCAGGAATCTAATTATAAAAAGCTTTTAAAGCATTTAGATATAGACCCATCAGAATTTTTAATGGTAGGCAACTCATTAAAATCAGATGTGTTACCTTTAGTCAATATAGGAGCAAAAGCAATACATGTTCCGTTTCATACTACTTGGGCTCACGAAACAGTTCAAGAGAAAGACAAAAATGGAAAACAATATCAAACGATTACAACATTGCATGAGATGTTGTCGTTTTTTAATTAACTAAACAAAATTGATGAGTTACAAGAATTTTCCCATGATATCTCGAGTCGTTTTTGGACGCGGAAGTTTTAGTCAATTACAAGAAGTTTTACAGCCAAAACGTTTAAATGCAAAAGCACCATTTATTTATTTAGTAGATGATGTATTTAAAGGAAATGCTTGGGTAACATCGAGAATTCCTCTGTCCTACGACGATGAAATCCTATATATTTCTGCAGACGAAGAACCTAAAACATCTCAAGTTGATATTTTAGTTGAACAAATCATTTTAAAATATAGAGAAAAACCTTCAGGTATAATTGGTATTGGTGGCGGAACCATTTTAGATTTAGCAAAAGCTGTTTCAATTATGCTTACCAATCCTGGGTCAGCCAAAGATTACCAAGGTTGGGATTTAGTTAAAAACCCAGCAATTTATCATGTAGGCGTTCCAACTATATCTGGTACTGGAGCCGAAGTTTCTAGAACGACCGTTTTAACAGGACCAGAAAAAAAATTAGGCATTAATTCAGATTACACGCCTTTCGATCAAGTTTTATTAGATCCCGAGTTAACCAAAGATGTTCCTAAACAACAATGGTTTTATACAGGTATGGATTGTTATATTCACTGTATAGAATCGCTTACAGGGACTTATCTAAATGCTTTTAGCCAAAGTTATGGTGAAAAAGCTTTTGAGTTATGTAAAGAAATATTTTTAGATAATAAGCTGTCTGACAAAGAATCTCAAGATAAACTTATGATGGCCTCTTGGCATGGTGGTATGAGTATTGCCTATTCTCAAGTTGGTGTGGCGCACGCCATGAGTTATGGATTAGGTTATTTATTAGGAACAAAACACGGTGTTGGAAACTGTATTGTGTTTGACCATCTTGAAGAATTTTATCCTGAAGGCGTTAGAATGTTTAAGGACATGAAAAAAGCTCATAATATTGAACTGCCACAAGGACTTTGTAAAAACCTTTCAGATAAAGAGTTTGATACCATGATAGATGTTTCTTTAGGCATGGTACCGCTATGGGAAAATGCCGTTGGAAAAAACTGGGAAAAAATAATTACTCGTGAAAAGCTTAGAGCACTTTACGAAAAAATGTAAAGATGCGTTGGTTAGCTAAATTTATTTATTTTAAACTCTTAGGTTGGAAAATTACTGGAAACACTAATTTTTCTAAGGATACAGTTAAAAAAGCCGTTTTAATAGCTGTTCCTCATACTAGTTGGCACGACTTTTATATTGGAATTCTTTTAAGAAAAATTGTCGCTATAAAAGTTAGTTTTATAGCTAAACGCGAATTATTTATTGGACCTTTAGGTTGGTACTTAAAACGTGTAGGTGGTAGTCCGTTAGATAGAACTTCAGGGCAAAATAAAGTTGAAGCTATTGCTAAGCTTTTTAACGGAAAAGACGAGTTCAGACTGGCTTTAGCACCAGAAGGCACAAGAAAAAAAGTCGCTAAGTGGAAAACAGGATTTTACTACATTGCTAAATCGGCTAATGTGCCAATAATTATGTTTACATTAGATTTTAAACACAAGCAAAACCATATTTCAGAACCATTTTACCCAACAAACAATATTGATGCCGATTTTGCTTTTATGCACCAGTTTTTTGAAGGCGTAAAAGGCAAATGTGCTAAATATTCTTAATTCTTGGCATGAGTTTTGCAACTTATTAATAAACAGGTGAATGAAACATAAAGTAAACAATGTATTTGTCCCTAAAAAGAAACATTCGCTAACTTATAATAATAAAAGAAGCTGTCTAAACTTAAGGTAGTTTCTTTTATTCTTCTACATCAAAACTTTTCATTTCTTGTAATGGCTCTATTACATCGTAATCTTTCCATATTTCAGAGCTGTAACGTTTTTCTGTTTTGTAGTCTACTTTTTTTACTTCTTTTAAGCTTTCGTATTCAGTATTTGATAATGTTTTTTGCGAAATAAATAGCAACTCGGTTTTTTCTTTAAAAGTACCTTCAACATTAAAGTCGAAAGCAAATTTATTACCTCTGTCGTCATTTTCTATAAACTTAAACGGACGGTTTACATAAAAGTAACGGTCTATATGTTCGCTAATATATCTTGGGTAATAATAGCCATCTTCTGCTTTTTTAAACATAACAGCTCCGTTTTTACCATTTTCAACGTATTTTATACCTAACAGCAGTCTTAAATTAAATTTCTCACCAACGCGCCCTTTATAAAACTTGTAATCGGCTCTTAAAACAGCAAAACTCTCATTAGAAATATACATGGTTCCTTCGTAATCTACAGAACTTCTTTTGGGTTTAAACGTAATAATATAAACCATTTCGTTATCTAAAAAGGTTATGTCGGCTAGTTCATATTCATATTTCCTAGTTTCATAAATAAAATCTAACATACTAGATTTAGAAATGGCATGATTATTTATTTTTTCTAGCATTAGGTTTTTTAACAAACCAACCGAATTAATGGTGTCTTCCATTTTGTTGCCTTGCTCTTGTTCTTTTAAAGATACTGAGTCAGAGAGTTTAAACCAGCCAGATTTTACGGTGTAAATTTTGTTTTTATCTAAATGATTAGAGACGAGATCTTTCCCTCTTTCAGCTAGTTTTTCAAGCGACTGGTCGTTTCTTTCATCTAGAAATCTAACCGCTTTATCAATTTTAAGTTTAGAGTTGTTATTGTCTTTAATTTTTAAGTTGGCAATCAAGTCGGTATATTGTTTAGAGCGGTTATTAAGTAAGGTGGTTTCTAAGGTATTAATATCTTTATTAATATTTTTTAGTTGTTTTCTAGAAAACCCTGTAGATTTGTCTATCTCGAAATCAATATTTTTACCTTGAATAAACTCGGTTCTACGACTAAAAATATTATAATCTACCTGACTTGTGTTGTAGTTTTTAGAGATGTTTTGGTTAACATAGTACATAATAGAATCGACACTTAAGTTTCGGTTTGTTAAATATACTTCGCTTAATTCGTTAACTTGTTCTTTTAAAGTGTAATTTGAAGATGAGAAGTCTTTCACTAACATACCTAGTTTTTCATAGCCTAAGCAAGAAATTTTTACAGAATCTGTCTCTTTAAAATTAGTTTTATTAATAGAGAAATTTCCTTCTTCATTAGTAATTACACCATAACCATCACCAATTTGAACAGTTGCAAAAGGAATTGGTTCTTTGGAGTCGCTTAAAACTTTCCCAGATATTTCTTGGGCAAAACTAAAGATTGAACATAAGAAGGCTAAAAGCGAGAAGGTGTGTTTTAAGAATGTCATAAGATGGTTTTTATTTAAGACGATTTATAGTAGGTTTTGTTACGAGGTTGTTAACTAGTTTAACTTTTGTTTTTGTTGAAATTGATGTAATAGTTTATTGGTTTGTTGTTGTAATTGGGCTTTAAAATAAGGCGTCCAACCAATTAAAATCCCTTTAAAACCTAGTGCTTGTTTTGACCATTTATAAAGGTTAAATGTATCGGTATGTGCAATTATTTTGCCATCTTTAAATACAAATTTGGCATTAACGGTATTGTGTATTTTTCGTTTTGTTTTGCTGAATGTATAAAAAGCTTCCCAAGTAGCAGAGTTATTTGTAATGTTATAAGCGGTTATTTTAAAGTTTTGTCCTTGTTGCGACTGGCATAACATACGCCACATGTTTTTTGCTTGATGTCCTTTTAAAGTGCCAAAAGCAGGATCTTTAAAAATAACATCGTCATGATAATAACTTACCATGGTTTCGGCATCTAGGTTATTAAACGCTTTATAAAACGCATCGATGGTGTTTTCCATATCACTAAAAATAAATAAAAAAAGGCTACAAAAAATTGTAGCCTCTATATTTTTATCACAGTTTTAACGAAATGCTAGTCTGTGGTTTCTTCCATAGTATGATATACGTTTTGTACATCGTCATCTTCTTCAATCTTTTCTAAAAGTTTTTCAACGTCTTCAGCCTGTTCTGCTGTTAATTTTTTAGTAACCTGCGGAATACGTTCAAAACCAGAAGACAATATTTCAATATTATTTTCTTCTAAATATGCTTGTATTTTACCAAAGCTTTCAAAAGGGGCGTAAATCATTACGCTGTTTATTTCGTTGCCATCTTCATCTTCATCGGTATCTTCAAAAATTTCTTCAACACCAAAGTCAATCAGCTCAAGTTCAAGTTCTTCTAAATCTAAGTTTTCGCCTTTAACTTTAAAGTTACAGGTATGATCAAACATAAACGAGACCGATCCAGAGGTGCCTAAACTACCATCACATTTATTAAAGTAGCTTCTTATGTTGGCAACAGTTCTTGTGTTATTGTCGGTAGCTGTTTCTACTAAAATAGCAATGCCATGGGGTGCGTAACCTTCAAAAAGAACTTCTTTATAGTCGCCTTGACTTTTATCGCTAGCACGTTTTATGGCACGTTCGATATTGTCTTTAGGCATGTTAACCGATTTCGCATTTTGAATAACGGCTCTTAAGCGGGCATTGGTGTCTGGGTCTGGACCGCCTTCTTTAACAGCCATTACAATATCTTTACCAATGCGTGTAAAGGCTTTGCTCATTGCTGCCCAACGCTTCATTTTTCTTGCTTTGCGAAATTCAAACGCTCTTCCCATATGTTATTTTAATTATGTTTTTAGTTTTTCCAAATTTACTAAAAATGCTGTGTAGAAAAAATTGTTATTCTTGTACTTCAACAATGGTTTCTATAGCTTCGGCTAATTTAAAGTCTTTTTTTGTTACGCCACCAGCATCGTGTGTAGATAATGAGATGCTTAAAGTGTTATAAATATTGGTCCAATTAGGATGATGGTTTAGGGCTTCGCATTCAAAAGCAATACGACTCATGGCACTAAAACAATCTTTAAAATTGTCGAATTCAAATTCTACATGAATAGCATTATTGCTGTATGTCCAATCAGGAAATCGCAAAAGGTATTTTTCAATATCTTGTTCGGAAAGTTTTGACATAATAATGGGTTTGTTTATTAGTATAATAAAGGTAACTATTTAAACACTTTATGCCAATTATAGGGATAATTCTTTTAAGACATCTTTACTTTTAATAGATAGATGCTTAGGGAGTTTATTATCCTTTGGTAAAACAGCTAGAAACCTATCATCATTTGTGGTGTAAACTTGTTTATAAGTAGGATGATAGTTACCAAGAGCATTAACAATATCTTTAATAAAATCGTTGTGATGAACTAAATCGTCACTGCCTAAGTGATAGATTCCAGATTTATTTCGGTTTATAATGTAATGTATTTGTTGCGTAACTTTTCTATCGCTAGTAACATTAACGACTAGGTTGGGGAAAATTTCTATAGGCTCATTATCAGTCAATAGTTGTTTTATTTCTAAAACTCTAGGAGATTGTGCCCCAAAAACCATAGGTAATCTTGCAATAACATATTGTTTTTTGGGTAAGCGCATAAGCATGTCTTCAATTTTTATTTTGAAATGCCCATAAACACTATGGCTTAATGTTTTGTCGTTTTCGTAGCTAGGGAACTGACTGTAAGCATCGAACACATTAGCCGATGATAGAAAAATAATCTTAATGGTTTTATGCGATTTTAAATACTCGAATATATGGCGATGTGCTGTAACCTGAGCCGAAAAATCACCACGTAAAGCAGAAATAATAATTGTTGGTTGTGTGGCTTTAATAATTTCTATAACATCGTCTTCTTCGACATTATATGGAAAGAAATGTTGATTTTTCTCAAAATCTTTATTGGAAATCCTGTAAGTGCCAAACGTATTAAAATAGGAGCAGAGTTCTTTATAAATGGCGTGACCTAAAAAACCGCTTGCTCCTAATATTAAGATTCTATGTTTGCTATTACTCTCCTTCATTAATCATTCTGCAAAGCTATTATCCTTTATAAAAGGGCAACTTGACAATAGTTGCAGGAATAGCTTTTTTACGTACTTGTATATTTATGTTGGTGCCAACTTTGGATAATGGTGTTGGTACATAGCCTAAACCAATGCCTTTTCCTAAACTTGGCGACATGGTTCCAGAGGTTACTTGTCCTATAGTTTCACCTTCATTATTAACAATATCGTAGCCTTGTCGTGGAATACCACGTTCGTTAAGTTCGAAAGCAATTAACTTGCGTTCTGACCCGCGGTTTTTTTCTTCCTCTAATGCTTTAGAATTAGTGAATTCTTTGGTGAATTTTGTAATCCATCCTAATTTAGCTTCTATAGGCGATGTGGTATCGTCAATATCATTTCCGTAAAGACAAAAGCCCATTTCTAAACGTAGCGTGTCGCGTGCTGCTAAACCTATTGGCTTGGCACCTGCTTCGAGAACTTTACCCCAAATTTGTTTTACTTCGCTGTTTTTACAGTAAATTTCAAAACCGCCGCTTCCGGTATATCCAGTAGCAGAGATAATCACGTGTTCTATTCCTGCAAAATCGCCAACAACAAAGTTGTAGAATTTAATATCGGATAAATCATGTGAGCTTAAACTTTGCATAGCCTCTACAGCTTTTGGGCCTTGAATGGCAAGTAAGGAATAGTCTTCACTAATATCTCTCATCTCGGCATTAACATCGTTTTTAGATTGCAACCAATCCCAATCCTTTTCAATATTACTGGCGTTAACAACTAAAAGATATGTTTCTTCTTTTATGCGGTAAATAATTAAATCGTCTACAATACCGCCATCGTCGTTGGGCATACAACTATATTGTGCTTTGCCTATGGTAAGTTTTGAGGCATCGTTACTACATGTTTTTTGAATTAATGCTAATGCATTTGGTCCTTCAATTAGGAATTCCCCCATATGGGAAACATCAAAAACGCCAACCGATTGTCTTACGGTTTCGTGTTCTATATTGACACCTTCGTATTGTACTGGCATGTTATATCCTGCAAACGGCACCATTTTAGCGCCTAATTCTATATGTGTTTCGGTAAGTGCTGTGTTTTTCATTGTATTGTTATGTTAGTTGCGCAAAAGTAATTAAAATAATATGGAAAGTTTTAAAAGTATAGCTAAGAACCACCATAAATAAATGTTAATTTACAGTGTTTAATAAGTTGACTTTATTTTATGTGGTTAATGTTTTACCACCAAACTACAAAACATTTTTGAGTCTGTCCTTTGTAATTTTTAATCCAAACCATAGGCGAACGTTTTTGCTCCAATAACAATTTTAGTTGAGGTTTACATTCTGAAAACGTTAACCAATCAATTTGAATATCAATTTCAGAGAGCCAATCTAGTTTCTTGGGGATAAAAAACTTACAGTTTTGAAGTGCTTTTATGTCTTCAAATGTATAGTAATACCCCATAATACTATTGGGATTTATGAGTTTAAAGTCATAATTTTTTATATGGTATGGAATAAATAATTGAGCTTTAAAATGTACACATTGTTTTATCTTAGTTATATTTAAATCAAACTGTTTTAAAGTCTTTTGTGTTTCATTTTTATAGAGTAGAGGAAGTTGTTTTGTTTTTAACTTTTCGAGCTTTTCTACAAAGCTATCGTTCCTGTTTGGACCAATCCAACGGTTAATTTCAACAGCTTTAATAGTGGGGTCGTACAGATAAAATTTATAAACAATCTCCACATGATAAGGCGTGTTGTTTTTTAATAATAGACAATCAAGTTCGCCTATGGTACGTTTATTTTGATAGATAACAATATTTTCGTCGATTATCTTTATCGAATTATCTTGCTTTAGTTGGTGGGATACTAATCGCTCAACCCATTTTCCTAGCCGTATGTTTTTCTCTATTTTCTCTTGAAAAGGAACTTGAGTTGTGGCAATTTTAAATTGCTGTAAATTAGCTATTACATTGTTGCTCCAAAGCAAAGGCGTGTTTATAAAACCAATAAAATAACGTTGCTGTTTTGTCATGCATTAAAGTTACATTAATCAAATAATAATAACATTTGATGATTAGGGTTGCTATGTGTTTTGGATATTTTAAAATAATATTCACCAACAATTTTAAACCCAGCTTTTTTGTAAAAGGCAATAGCTCTATGGTTTTCAACCCAAGTAAATAACCAGAGACCATTTTGGTTTAAACGTTTGGTTTCTTTAACAGCATGATTAAAGAACTTTAGCCCTAATTTTAATTGCTGAAATTCTTCTAATAAATATAAGCGTTCTAATTTAGTAATATAACTATGTGAGATATTCTCTTGTGACGCATTAGGGACTATTTTATAGTATCCAATAGGCTGTTTATTATAATATAATACCCAGAAATGATTTGAATAATCACTTATTTCCGAAAGAAATTTATCGGTATTTAAATGTGACCTTACATAATGTGTAATATCTTGTTTTGAAGCACTATATCCATGAGACTGTAAAAATGTTTTAGAGCCCAATTTTGAAAGTAATTGAGCGTCTTTTATTGTTGCTTTTTCTATGGTAACCATAGCCGCAAAGTTAATTCAAAAGAAGAGCTTTTAATTGCTCGTAAGTTGAAATTTTAACAGCTTGCTTTTCTTTGTCCATAACGCTTAAAATTTGCTTAGGGAGTTCGATGTTTTCCTTAATAGTATCTTCTACAATATCTAAAAATTTAGTTGGGTGAGCTGTTTCTAAAAACACACAATGATTATTAGGGTGCTGTTTTAGATAATCTTTACAAGCTAAAAAACCAACAGCACCATGTGGATCTGCAATATAATTGTAATCACTATAAAGTTCGTTTATAGCACTAATTGTTTCTGTATCAGAGTAACTATAACCGCTAAGGTTTTTAGACAATATTTCAAAATTGTTATTATGTAATTCTTGAATACGTACAAAATTGCTCGGGTCTCCAACATCCATAGCATTACTAATTGTTTGGATAGATGGTTTTGGAGTATAATTTTGCGTATGTAAATATTGCGTGACAATATTATTAGCATTATTAGCAGCTATAAAATGTTTAATGGGGAACCCTAAGCGTTGTGCCATCATACCAGCACAAATATTTCCAAAATTCCCACTAGGCACCGAAAAGACAAGGTTATTATACTTTTTGTGCAATTGTTTATAAGCAAACATAAAGTAAAACATTTGTGGTAACCAACGCGCTACATTTATAGAGTTTGCTGAGGTGAGTTGCATTTTGCTAGTGATGGACTGATCTAAAAAAGCACGTTTTACCATAGCTTGGCAATCATCAAATGTGCCATCAACTTCTAATGCTTTAATATTTTTTTTAAGTGTTGTTAATTGCTTTTCTTGAATATCGCTTACTTTTCCGCTAGGGTATAGAATAACCACGTTAACACCTTCAACACCTAAAAAACCATTAGCAACTGCGCCACCAGTATCGCCCGAAGTGGCTACTAAAACAGTAACTTCATTATTGTTTCCTTGATTAAAATAGCCTAAACATCTTGCCATAAATCTTGCGCCAACATCTTTAAATGCCATTGTAGGTCCGTGAAAAAGCTCTAGACTCGAAACGGTATCTGTTATTTTTTCAATAGGAAAATTAAATGATAGCGTGTCGTCAATAATATTCTTTAAAACATCATTTGGAATATCTGGCGATGTAAATTGTTTTATGGTTTCAAAAGCAATTTCTGAATTTGATAAGGAGTCAATATTCTTAAAAAAAGAGTGGGATAGTGGTGTTATACTCTCTGGGAAATACAAACCTTTATCTGGTGCTAACCCTTTTATTACTGCGTCTTTAAAGCTCGTTTTTGGAGCTTGTTTATTTAAGGAATAATATGTCATGAGATTGTTTTTATACCTTGAGAGTTAATTTTAGATGTATAGATTTTAAAATCTATAGTTGTGCTTTTATAAACGTTTTGAAAAGCTTTTGCTACTTGCTTGGATTTAATTTCTCCTTGAGAAAGTGCAAAAATGGATGGGCCAGAACCAGAAATACCAACACCTAAAGCACCAGATTGTATCGCCAAACTTTTAGCTTCATCAAAGTACGGAATAAGTTGTTTTCTATGTGGTTCTACAATATTATCTACCAACGAACGACTAATTAACCCATAATCCGATGTATGTAATCCGTGAACTAAACTTCCAACATTCGCCCATTGTGCCATCCCTTTTTTAAGGGATATATCTTTTGGTAATAAAGCTCTTGCTTCTGAGGTTTTTACTTCAATTTGTGGATGCACAATTGTTACATAGAGTTCTTTTGGTGTTGGTAATTCTATAATTTCTAATGGGTTTAAGCTTTTAACTAAAGTGAAACCACCAAAAAGTCCAGGAGCAATATTATCAGCATGTTCGTTGCCGCTTGCAACAGCTTCTCCTTTCATAGCAAAAGCAGTTAGCTGTGTTTTATTAAAGGGTTTCCCAAGTAGTTTGTTAATAGCATAAACGGTTCCGGAAGCGCTTGCAGAGCTACTTCCAATACCACTTCCTGGTTTAATGCGTTTATGAATTTCTATATCGAATCCAAAATTAACTTGTGCTGCTTTTAAAATGGCCAATCCGGCAACACCAGCAACGTTTTCTTCTGGGTCTAGTGGGAGGCTATAGCCTTCAATTTTACTTATTGTAATGCCTTTTGATTTTGTTTTCCTGATAATCATGTCATCACCTACAGAGTCTAGGCAAAACCCAAGAACATCAAAGCCACAAGAAACGTTGGCCACCGTAGCTGGCGAAAATATTTTTATTGTATCCATATTAGTCGTTTCCTATTCTAATAATATCAGCAAATAACCCTGAAGCAGTAACATCGGCTCCGGCTCCAGCACCTTTAATAATCATGGGCTGTTCTGCATAGCGCTGCGTATAAAACATAACAATGTTATCTTTTCCTTCTAAGTTATAAAAAGGATGATTTTGAGGAATTTCTTTAAGTCCAACACTTGCTTTTCCATTATTAAATTCAGCGACATATTTCAATTTACAACCATTGTCTTTAGCTTGAGTAAATAATTTTTGAAAGTGCGCTTCGTCATCGATTAAGGTATTGTAAAAGTCTTCAACAGTATTACTTTCTAGATTGTTTTTTGTAAGAAAAGATGTGTTAGCAATATCCTCCAATTCCATTGTAGTGCCACTTTCTCTGGCTAAAATCAATATTTTTCTCGCTACGTCAACACCACTTAAATCAATTCTAGGGTCGGGTTCTGTATATCCTTCTTGTTGCGCTTGCTTAACAACGTCATGAAACTTTGTTGTATCGTTAAAATTATTAAACACAAAATTTAAGCTCCCAGATAGTACCGCTTGAATAGAGGTTATTTTATCGCCAGAAGCAATAAGGTTATTTAACGTGTCTATAACAGGTAATCCAGCGCCAACATTGGTTTCAAATAAAAACGGTGCGTTGTATTTTCTAGATAAATATTTTAGTTCATTATAGGTGTTAAAGGTGTCTGAACACGCAATTTTATTACACGCTACTACGGCAATACTTTCTTTTAAATATTTTGAATATAGATTGGCGACGTCTTTATTGGCTGTAATATCTACAAAAATACTATTGCGTTTATTGAATGCTTTTGTTTGGTTAAAGAAACCATCTAATGAAGCTGGATCACCATTTTTAAGTAACATTTTCCAATTTTTAAGAGGAAGCCCATCGGTATCAAAAACCATGGTTCTTGAGTTTGATAAGCCAATTATACGCAGATTAATTTTTAAGGTGTCTTTTAAGTATTTTTTTTGTTGTTTTATTTGTTCAACAAGTCGTTCTCCTACATTTCCAACACCGGTTATAAAAACATTGAGTTGTTTTGTTTTAATTTCAAAAAAGGCCTCATGTAGTGTATTAAGTGCTTTTTTAACGTCTTTTTTGGCAATTACTGCAGAAATATTTTTTTCTGAAGCACCTTGAGCAATCGCTCTTACATTGATATTATTTTTTCCTAATGCGCTAAACATTTTTCCGCTAATACCTTGGTGGTTTTTCATATTGTCACCAATAAGAGCTACAATGGCTAAATCGTTTTCTATTAAAATAGGGTTGATTTTATGCTGAGAGATTTCATATGTAAAGTTAGCATCGATAACAGTTTTAGCTAATTCGGCTTCAAACGCATTAACACCAAAACAAATAGAGTGCTCTGATGATGCTTGCGTAATAAAAACCACATTAATTTTATGATTTGCTAGAGTCTCAAAAAGGCGTTTTGAAAACCCTGGAATGCCTACCATGCCGCTGCCTTCTAAGGTTAGTAATGCTATATTGTCAACATTGCTAATACCGCGTACCGATAATGTATTACTTGTATAGGCTTTAGTGATTTGGGTACCTTTTGCTTCGGGTTTTAACGTGTTTTTAATAACTAAAGGAATACTTTTATCTAAAATAGGTTGTATGGTTGGCGGATATAATACTTTAGCGCCAAAATGAGATAACTCCATAGCTTCTTGATAGGATAAATGTGCAATAGGATAGGCTTGTTTAACAAGTTTTGGGTTGGCAGTGTACATGCCACTTACATCGGTCCAAATTTCAAGTTGTTCAACATCTAGAGCAGCAGCAACAATAGCTGCTGTAAAGTCTGAACCACCACGGCCAAGCGTTGTAATTTCACCTAGAGTAGATTTAGAAATAAAACCGGGTAAAATCGTGATAGTTTCTTTAGTATTTTTAAAGTACAATTGTATGTTATTGTAGGAAATATTATAGTTTACTTCGGCTTTAGTGAAGTTTGAATTAGTTATAATTAATTCTTGACTGTTTTTCCGTTTAGCCTTTAATTGACGTGATTTTATGGCTTCGGTAATAATAAAAGACGATAAAAGTTCACCAAAACTCACTAGTTTATCAGATGTTTTAGGAGATAGTTCGTTTATTAAGTAAATGCCATCTAATAAACTTTTAAGGTTGTTTAATTTTGTTTGTAATTTATCTGAAATGTCTTGTGGCGTATTTGGAATTAATTCCGATAGAATATTAAAATGAATGTCTTTAATATTATTGAAATCTGATATGTAGGTATTGTCTTTTAACTGAGCGTTGTAACCACACGCTAATAGTTTATCGGTAACGCCACCAATGGCAGAAACGACAGCAATGACCTTGCTTTTTTTAGAATATTGTTCTAATATATCAATAACTTTATTGATGTTTTTTGCAGAACCTACAGATGTTCCGCCAAATTTTAATACGTTCATTTTTAAATGACTTAAAAGGTTTTGTTTATTGAAAACGTGTTTAATAAAAACACAATGTTGCTGGAGAGATATAATTATACACAACCCTAACGGGTTGTAATGATAGCTGTAGAAATAATTGTTGTATAGCCAGTTGGGTTACTAAAAATAGTAGCCTTTATTACACTGTTATTTGTTACCTTCGTAAGCATATACAAATCAAATGTATTGTTTTAAATTAAATAAAAAAACTGTTTGTATATTTTTATAGATTTAACAAAAAACACTGTAAGTTTTTAATAAAAATGAAAATTTTATCAAAAGAACAAGTTTACGAAGGCGATAAATTAACAGCCGAACGCCAAAATATAGCATCCACCGATTTAATGGAACGGGCAGGAACACAAATTTTTAATTGGTTGCATGTAAGAATGCAAGGAGCGCAAGTTCCTATACATGTGTTTTGTGGTATTGGTAATAATGGAGGAGATGGGTTAGTTGTTGCTAGACATCTTGTAACACATGGTTATCATGTTAAAACCTACATTGTTAATTACAGCGATAAGCGCTCTAAAGACTTTTTAATTAATTATGAGAGGATAAAACAACGCACAAAAGATTGGCCAGTTTTATTAGATGAGCAAAGTGAATTACCAACTATCGCTTCGGAAGATATTATAGTAGATGCCGTTTTTGGAATAGGATTAAATAGACCGGCAGCTAACTGGGTTAAAGCACTTTTTCAACATTTTAAACAATCTAAAGCGTTTACATTGGCTGTAGATATTCCATCAGGATTATATACAGATAAAGTGCCCGAGGATGAACAAGGTGTTGTTTGGGCAGGACATACGTTAAGCTTTCAATCGCCAAAACTGGTTTTCTTTTTGCCAGATACAGCAAAATACACCATTCAGTGGGAAGTCTTAGATATTGGTATAGATGTGCAATACCTTTATCAAATTAATACGCAAGCCAATTTAATAGGAAAACATGAAGTATTAACTTGGTATAAACCTAGAGAGAAATTTTCGCATAAAGGTAGTTTTGGTCATGCTTTACTTATTGGAGGAAGTTATGGGAAAATAGGTGCGGTTAATTTAGCGAGTCACGCAGCGTTATCTTCTGGCGCTGGTTTAGTTACGGCTTATATGCCAAAATGTGGTTACTTACTATTGCAATCTGCACTACCAGAAGTTATGGTGTTAACAGACGAGGGTGAAAATTGTATTACTAATATTAAGTTTGATATAACCCCAACTATCATAGGTTTAGGAATGGGTATGGGAACTCACGAAACGTCATTAAAAGCATTTGAAAGTTTTTTAAACAGTAATAAAGCACCTTTAATTATTGATGCCGACGGTATTAATTTGCTTTCAAAAAATAATGATTTACTAGAGTTATTACCAAAACAAACTATTTTAACACCGCATCCAAAAGAATTGGAACGTTTAATTGGTGGTTGGAAAGATGATTTTGATAAGCTTAAAAAGGTATCGGCACTCTCAAAAAAATACGATATTATTATTGTAATTAAAGGCGCTAATACAATTACGGTTTATCGTGAAAACTACTATGTAAATTCAACAGGAAATCCAGGTTTAGCAACAGCAGGAACTGGCGATGTTTTAACAGGAGTTATAACAGGATTAAGAGCGCAAGGTTACGATGCGCTTATTGCAGCAATTTTTGGCGTGTATTTACATGGGAAGTCGGCCGATTTACAAGTTGAAAATTATGCGTATCAAAGTATGCTTGCAAGACATGTTATTGAAGGTTTAGGATTAGCGTATTTAGATTTATTTAAGCAACCCGAACAGCCTGAACAAGAAGAAGCTCAAGAGCAACAGTAATAAAAAAAGCCACTTTTAAAAGTGGCTTTTTAAGAATTTTTTTTATCTGTTTTTAAATATTTAATTCGTTAAATAACTCAATTAAAGCATCGCTAGAAGGTCTTGGTGCATCTGGCGATACAATGTTTCCATCAGGATCGATTAAAATAAATCTAGGAATACCGTTAATCTTGTAATTTTGAACAAACTCTGATTGCCAATTTTTATCAGAAATTAACTGTATGCCACCTAATTCTTTTTCTTCAACCATATTATACCACTTTTCTTTAGCTTTTTCCATGCTTCCGCCACCAGAACGTCTAGCATCATCAATAGAAATACTTACAAACTGAATGTTTTTATCGTGATATTTCTTTTCAACCTCTTTTAAGTAAGGAATTTCAGCTTTACAAGGACCGCACCAAGTTGCCCAAACATCAATATAAACGTATTTTCCTTTTAGGTCGCTTAACGATGTGGTACCACCAGCATGATTTTCGTAGTTTTCAAAAACAGGAGAAGGGCTGCCTTTAGGAAGTTCTTTTCGTAAGGTTATTTTACTAAGTAAATACCCTTGATACGATTTTAACATAGGTTCAACATTTTTTAAGGCATTTTCTGTAATTGTTGAATCTACTTTAGTATTAGATTTGTAAAATGTAGTTAATTCACTTTTAATGGTATTAAGTTCGTTAACAAGTGTAGTAGAGTCTTCTAGTTTACTTAATTCATCGATATTTAATAGGTCTTCTTCTTTTAAGCTTTTTTGAGCTAAGAAGTTACTATGTTCGGCGCCATTTCCAGTGTATTTTACCGTTTCATCAAACATTTTAGTATCGATGGTCATGCTAATATCAAAGCCATTTTTTAGGAAGATGTTTGTGCTTTCTGCGCCATCAAAAAGATTGTAAATGCCTGTATCTAATTTAAGAGTGTCGCTAAATGTGCCATCTGGGTTAACAGCAATGGTTTTAGAATAAGCACGACTTCTTACAACAAGAGAGTCGGAATTTTTATTGGTTATTGTTCCAGAGAACGATACATAGTCTTTTGGTTTTTCTTCAACTTTATTGCAAGAAACTGCAGCTAAAGCTAACAATAGAAGTGGTAATCTTTTCATGAATTAAAATTTAGGTTTCACCAAAAATAATGAGAAATTGATATAATTAGAGATTTTTAAGGAATAATTATTATTTCTTGGATTTCTTGATGTGATTGTTGAATTTTGCACTCTATTTTAAAAAATCATGAATAATACACACTATATATCATCCAATCCAATTGATTTAAAAACAATTTATAATATTGTTTCTGAACATAAATTAATAGAACTATCAGAAGAATCCATAAATAAAATTTCTACTTGCAGAGCTTATTTAAACGACAAGTTAAAATCTCAAAAAACACCTATTTATGGTATTAATACTGGATTTGGATCGTTATATAATGTGAAAATTTCTGAAGATAAATTAACCGAGCTTCAAGAAAACCTTATGATGTCGCATGCTTGTGGTACGGGAGATCGTGTTCCAAGTGAGGTTGTTAAGTTAATGTTGTTACTTAAAATACAGTCGTTAAGTTACGGCCATAGTGGCGTACAGTTAGATACGGTGAAACGCTTAGTAGATTTTTACAACAACGATGTACTTCCAATTGTTTACACTAAAGGATCGTTAGGTGCTTCGGGAGATTTAGCACCTTTAGCACATTTGGCATTACCTTTAATAGGTCGAGGAGAAGTCATGTTTGAAGGCAAGGAATACAATGCCTCAGATGTTTTAAATAAGTTTAATTGGAAGCCTATAAAATTACAATCTAAAGAAGGTTTAGCCTTATTAAATGGTACGCAATTTATGAGTGCCTATGGTATTAAATCTTTAATAGAAGCCTACAGATTATCTTACTTTGCAGATTTAATAGGAAGTATGTCTTTAGATGCTTTTGATGGCAGAATAGAACCATTTAACGAATTGGTGCATTTGGTTAGACCGCATAATGGACAATTAAAAACTGCTGAAAGAGTGCGTGAATTTTTAAGTGATAGTGAGTTAATTGTTCAAGAAAAGCAGCATGTGCAAGATCCTTATTCTTTTAGATGTATGCCACAAGTTCATGGCGCAACAAAAGATACGTTAAGTTTTGTAGAAAAAACATTTATAACAGAGATAAACTCGGTTACAGATAACCCAAATATTTTTGTAAACGAAGATGAAATTATTTCTGGCGGAAACTTCCATGGGCAACCTTTAGCTTTAGCTTTCGATTATTTAAAAGTAGCTATGGCTGAACTAGGAAATATTTCAGAGCGAAGAACATTTCAATTAGTTTCTGGCCTACGCGATTTACCCGTATTTTTAGTAGATAACCCTGGATTAAATTCAGGATTTATGATACCGCAATACACAGCTGCTAGTATTGTAAGCGCTAACAAGCAATTGGCAACTCCAGCGTCAATAGACAGTATTGTGTCTAGTAACGGTCAAGAAGATCATGTAAGTATGGGAGCCAATGCAGCTGTTCAAGCTTTAGAGTTGCTTAATAATCTAAAACAAATTTTAGCTATCGAATTATTTAATGCCTCACAAGCTATAAAATTTAGAGCGCCAAAAAAATCTTCATCATTAATAGAGTCGTTATTGTTAGTTTACAGAGAAACTGTTGCATTTGTTTCTGACGATAGAGAGCTTTATAAAGATATACAGTCTAGTGTGAACTTTATTGAGCATTTAGCAATTGATACTGAAGAAGTATTTAATTAGCATTTTTCCTTTTAGGAAGATATGCCGTTTTATTGGCCCACTTTATAGCGTTATTTAAGTTGTTAAAAACTTCAAATGGTAACCCAATAAACAGTTTTTCAACTTCGGTATTATCTATAATTGTAGTGTCGTTGTAAACTACAGCAAAACCAACTAAGTTTTTAATATTAGACATATTAGGATAAATAAGAGGATTAACCGAATAGGCCTTTTTTCTTAAAGAAATATAAACAAAGTTTTTTTCTTTAAATTGTTTTTGCGCTATTGTTGTAAGAATTTGATAGGATTCTGTTGAGACATTTACGCCTTCATTAAGAATAGAAATCATACAAGATTCTTGTATAATTACAGTACCATAAGCATGTATGATTTTTTTATTTGACATCAATTAAAGTTATACAATTTTTTGCAAAAATAAAAACCCTCGATATTATCGAGAGTTTTTAAGAATAAATGATATTTAAGTTATGGTTAACTTTCTGTTTTGTTTTTACTTTTAATAGTTACCTTTAAATCTTCGGTTTTTTCATTTAAATCCATGCTAATTTTATCACCTTCTTGAATGTTGGAGTTGATGATTTCTTCGGCTAAACGATCTTCAATGTACTTTTGAATAGCTCTTTTTAAAGGTCTTGCTCCGTATTGTTTATCAAACCCTTTTTCTGCAATATAGTCTTTTGCTTTTTTTGTTAAAGTTAAATCATAGCCTAAGCTTTTAATTCTAACAAATAGTTTTTCGAGTTCAATATCTATAATTTTGATAATGTCTTCTTTTTCAAGAGCATTAAACACAACAACATCATCAATTCTATTTAAAAATTCTGGAGCAAATGCTTTTTTAAGAGCGTTTTCTATTACGCTTCTAGCATTAGCATCGGCTTGTGCTTTTTGTGCTGATGTACCAAAACCAACTCCCGTACCAAAATCTTTAAGTTTTCGTGCTCCAATATTGGACGTCATAATGATAATGGTATTTCTAAAATCTATTTTTCTACCAAGACTATCGGTTAAATAACCATCATCAAGTACTTGTAAGAGCATATTAAAGACATCTGGATGCGCTTTTTCAATTTCGTCTAAAAGCACAACAGAGTATGGTTTGCGTCTTACTTTTTCGGTAAGCTGTCCACCTTCTTCGTAGCCCACATATCCCGGAGGTGCACCAACCAATCTAGAAATGGCGAATTTCTCCATATATTCACTCATATCTATTCTAATAAGCGAATCTTCACTGTCAAATAATTGTTTAGAAAGTACTTTGGCTAACTGAGTTTTACCAACACCTGTCTGCCCTAAAAAGATAAAGGATCCAATAGGTTTATTAGGGTCTTTAAGTCCGGCGCGATTACGCTGTATGGCTTTAACCACTTTAGAAACTGCTTCGTCTTGACCAATAACTCTTCCTTTTATAAGCTCTGGAAGTTTAGCAAGTTTATTGCTTTCTGTTTGGGCAATTCTGTTTACAGGAATACCTGTCATCATTGAAACAACGTCTGCAACATTGTCTTCGGTTACAATTTCACGATGTAATTTGGTTTCTTCTTCCCATTTTTCTTGTGCAATAGCTAATTCTTTTTCTAAGCGTTTTTCATCGTCGCGTAGCTTAGCCGCTTCTTCATACTTTTGCTTTTTAACAACCGATGTTTTTGTTTCTTTAACTTCTTCTAGTTGTTTTTCAAGATCAAGTACTTGCTTAGGAACATCGATATTTTTAATATGTACACGCGATCCAGCTTCATCTAAAGCATCGATAGCTTTGTCTGGTAAGAAACGGTCGGTCATGTATCTATTGGTTAATTTTACACAAGCTTCAATAGCTTCTGGTGTATAATCAACATTATGATGTTCTTCGTATTTTTCTTTAATATTATTGAGTATTTCTATGGTTTCGTCCACAGAAGTTGGCTCCACAATGACTTTTTGAAAACGACGTTCTAAAGCACCGTCTTTTTCAATGTATTGTCTGTATTCATCTAGAGTAGTGGCTCCTATACATTGAATTTCGCCTCTTGCTAAGGCGGGTTTAAACATATTGGAGGCATCTAAGCTACCTGTAGCGCCACCGGCACCAACAATGGTATGAATTTCATCTATAAAAAGAATAATGTCGTCATTCTTTTCTAGTTCATTCATTACGGCTTTCATGCGTTCTTCAAACTGACCACGATATTTGGTTCCTGCAACTAAACTCGCTAAATCTAGAGTAACAACACGTTTTCCAAATAGAATTCTGGATACTTTACGTTTAACAATTCTATTGGCTAAACCTTCGGCAATGGCACTTTTACCAACACCTGGTTCACCTATTAAAAGCGGGTTGTTTTTCTTTCTTCTACTTAATACTTGTGATACGCGTTCTATTTCTTTCTCACGTCCAACAACGGGATCTAGTTTACCTTCTTCTGCTAAAGCTGTTAAATCTCTTCCAAAGTTATCTAAAACGGGTGTTTTAGACTTTTTATTTGGTTTTGAAGATGGTGAGTTAAATATATTGTCTTTAGAGTCATCGTTGGTAGATGCATCTTCATCACCAAAAGTTTCGGCTCTTGGTTCTATATATTCGTCGTCGTTTGTAATCATAAGTTTAAACTGTTCTTTAACGTTATCATAATCTACCTTTAATTTATTAAGTAGTTTTGTTGTTGGGTCGTTTTCATTTCTTAAAATACATAACAACAAATGTGCGGTATTAATTGAGTTACTTTGAAATAACTTAGCTTCTAAAAATGTTGTTTTTAGAGCGCGTTCTGCTTGTCGTGTTAAATGCAAGTTCTTCTTTTCGTTAGAAGTAACAGTAACATTAGGGTTGGCAGGACTTAGTATTTCAACCTTTCTTCTTAAATGGTTTAAATCAATTTCAAGTGCATTCAATATATTAATGGCTTTGCCGCTACCATCTCGTAATAGTCCAAGCATTAAGTGTTCTGTGCCAATAAAATCATGGCCTAATCTTAACGCTTCTTCTTTACTAAAAGCAATAACATCTTTTACCCGTGGTGAAAAATTATCATCCATAAAAATCTCCTTTCAACATTAAATGTAACATAATTAAAGTAGCATAAGCAAATACTATACCTTAATTTAAACCAATAATTGATAAAGGACAAAAAAAACCTTATTATTTCAAAATTTTTAACATCTTACTTATTAAACATAATGTGTAAATGTTGTTAATAAAAAAACCTAAAAAACATTTCTGTACATCCTGCTGTTACTGATGAATTGGTTATATTAGCACGATGTGAAAAAATGAAAAAAACTAATTTGATTTATATATGGCAGAAGGAGAAAAACTAATTCCTATTAACATTGAAGATGAAATGAAATCAGCCTACATTGATTATTCAATGTCGGTCATTGTGTCACGTGCTCTACCAGATGTGCGTGATGGATTAAAACCTGTTCATAGGAGAGTGCTTTTTGGTATGCACGAATTAGGTGTAAGATCTAACAGTTCTTATAAGAAATCAGCAAGAATTGTAGGTGAAGTATTAGGTAAATATCACCCTCATGGAGATACTTCGGTATACGATACTATGGTTCGTATGGCTCAAGAATGGAGTCTAAGATATATGCTTGTTGATGGGCAAGGTAACTTTGGTTCAATAGATGGCGATAGTCCCGCAGCAATGCGTTATACTGAAGCTAGAATGCGAAAAATATCGGAAGACATGCTTGCCGATATCGACAAAGAAACGGTTGATCATAGACTTAACTTTGATGATACTTTAGAAGAGCCTACTGTTTTACCAACCCGTATTCCAGGGTTATTAGTTAATGGAGCTTCTGGTATTGCTGTAGGTATGGCTACAAATATGCCACCACATAATTTAACCGAAGTGGTAGATGGAACAGTTGCTTATATTGAAAATAACGATATTGAAATTGAAGAACTTATTACTCATGTTAAAGCGCCAGATTTTCCAACAGGAGGAATTATTTATGGTTATGACGGTGTAAAAGAGGCTTTTGAAACAGGACGTGGAAAAATCGTTATGCGTGGTCGCGCCAATATAGAAGAAGTTAACGGACGAGAATGTATTATTGTTAACGAAATTCCATACCAAGTTAACAAGGCAGATATGATTAAAAAAACTGCCGACTTAGTAAACGATAAAAAACTAGATGGTATTGCTACTATTCGTGATGAATCCGATAGAAATGGTATGCGTATTGTTTATGTTTTAAAACGCGATGCAATACCAAACATTGTATTAAATAAACTATATAAGTATACCGCTTTACAGTCTTCTTTTAGCGTTAATAATATTGCTTTAGTAAATGGAAGACCGCAATTACTTAATCTTAAAGATTTAATTCATTATTTTGTTGAACACAGACACGAGGTTGTTGTGCGCCGTACAAAATATGAATTGCGTAAAGCTGAAGAGCGTGCTCATATTCTTGAAGGCTTAATTATAGCTTCGGATAATATAGATGAAGTTATTGCG
Source organism: Mangrovimonas cancribranchiae (assembly GCF_037126245.1). Classification (NCBI taxonomy): domain Bacteria; kingdom Pseudomonadati; phylum Bacteroidota; class Flavobacteriia; order Flavobacteriales; family Flavobacteriaceae; genus Mangrovimonas; species Mangrovimonas cancribranchiae. The sequence continues at coordinate 1,503,082 of NZ_CP136925.1, read as the reverse complement.
CTAATAAGAGCGTCATCAAATGCAGAGGAGGCTAGAGAGAAGCTAATAGAACGTTTTAAATTAACCGAAATTCAGGCAAGAGCCATTGTAGAAATGCGCTTACGCCAGTTAACAGGTCTAGAACAAGATAAACTGCGTTCAGAATACGACGAACTTTTAAAAACTATAGAAGACCTTAAAGATATCCTAGATAAAAAGGATAGACGTATGGAAATCATTAAAAATGAGCTTTTAGAAGTTAAAGATAAATATGGTGATGAGCGTCGTTCTACAATAGAGTATGCGGGTGGTGATTTAAGTATTGAAGATATGATTCCTAACGAGAAAGTGGTAATCACAATTTCTCATGCAGGCTATATAAAAAGAACACCATTATCGGAATATAAAACACAAAATAGAGGAGGCGTTGGCCAAAAGGCATCAACTACCAGAAATGAAGATTTCCTTGAAGATATTTTTGTAGGAACAAATCATCAATATATGATTTTCTTTACGCAAAAAGGAAAATGTTTCTGGATGCGTGTGTACGAAATCCCAGAAGGTACCAAGACATCTAAAGGTAGAGCTATTCAAAACCTAATCAATATTGAGCAAGACGATAAGGTGAAAGCCTTTATTTGTACGCAAGATCTTAAAGATGAGGAGTATATAAATAATCATTTTGTGATTATGGCTACAAAAAAAGGCCAGGTTAAGAAAACATCTTTAGAGCAATATTCACGTCCAAGAACTAATGGTATTAACGCCATTACTATAAAAGAAGGTGATGAGTTATTAGAAGCCAAATTAACCACAGGCGATAGCCAAGTAATGTTAGCTGTAAAATCTGGAAAAGCTATTCGTTTTGAAGAAAGTAAAACTAGACCTATGGGGAGAAATGCTTCAGGAGTTAGAGGAATTACTTTAGCTAACGATAAAGACGAAGTGGTTGGCATGATTACTGTAAATAACCCGCAAGAAGAAACCGTTTTAGTCGTCTCTGAAAATGGTTACGGAAAACGTACCTTTATAGATGACCCTGAAACAGGTGAAGAAACTTACCGCATTACAAACCGTGGCGGGAAAGGAGTTAAAACCATCTCGGTAACAGATAAAACAGGAAGCTTAGTTGCTATTAAAAGTGTATCTGATAAAGATGGCTTAATGATTATTAACAAATCTGGTATTGCCATTAGAATGGATATAGCCGATTTACGTACCATGGGACGAGCTACTCAAGGAGTAAAATTAATTAACTTAAAAAATGATGACTCAATAGCAGCCGTGGCCAAAGTAGTCTATGATGAAGATTCTATTGAAGGGGAGGAAATGGATGACAATTTAGAAGATGGCACAGCTATTGATAGTAATCAAGAAGAAAACAATAACGAAAACTAAAAATTAAAAAAATGAAAAAACAAATTGTAGTTGCTTTAGCACTTGCAATAACAAGTTTTTCTTTTTCTCAGAAGAAAGAGCTAAGAAAGGCAGAAAAAGCTGTAGATGGGAATAATTATGCGGAAGCTAAGACTTTGCTTAAACAAGTAAGCGGTATGTTACCATCTATGGATCAGGATTTGAAGGCAAAGTATCATTATCTTATGGCAGCTGCTATATACGCAAATGGAGCTGCAAGTAATACCGATATACAATCAGCACTTTCCAGCCTTTCTAATGTGGAAGGTGATTACGAAAAAGAGTCTTTAGAGCTTAAAAACAATATGCTACAGAGTTTTCTAACTAAAGGAAACAAAGCTTACGAAGGTAAAGATTATAGAGAGGCTTCTAAATATTTTGAAAATGCCTACAGGGTTTCTTCCCAAGACACATTATATCTTTATAATTCTGCAATTATGGCAGTAACAGTTCAAGATTATGACAGAGCTCTTGATTTATATGGAGAACTAAGAGATTTAGGTTATGTTGGTATTCAAAACCAATATTTTGCGGTTAATAAAGAAACAGGTGAAGAGGAAATGTTTGCTAGCAAAGATATGCGTGATGTATCTGTAAAAACAGGAAGCCACATAAAGCCAACAGAAAAACAAACAGAACCAAAAAATGCTGAAATTGTTAAAAATATAGCCTTAATCTATATTGAGAAAGGTGAAAAAGAAAAAGCTTTAGACGCTATGAGCGATGCAAGAGCATCAAATCCTGACGATTTAAACTTATTAATTTCAGAAGCAAATTTACATCTTCAATTAGGCAATAAAAAAGAGTTTCAAGCTTTATTAAAAGAAGCTACTAAGAGAGACCCTAATAATGCAGAGTTACAATTTAATTTAGGTGTTATTGCTCAAGAGTCTGGTGATGTAGAGTCTGCTAAAAAATATTACCAAAAAGCTATTGATTTAGATCCAAGTTATAATAGTGCTCAAATTAATATGGCTGCATTATTATTAGGAAGAGAGCAAGGTATTATTGAAGAAATGAACGGTCTTGGAAGTTCGGCTGCAGATAACAAGCGTTATGATGAATTGCAAGAAGAAAGAATTCAATTATTCAAAAGTGCTATTCCATATTTAGAAACAGTACTAAATAACGATCCAGATAATGTAGGAGCTGCACAAACATTAATGAATATTTACAGTGCTATAGGCGAAACAGATAAGTATAAAGCAATGAAAGCTAAAGTAGAATCTATGGGTAATTAATAACCCAAGTGTTAATTAATAAAAAAAGCCGCTATTATTTAGCGGCTTTTTTTATTTAAACTATTTTTTTTATAACTCGAAGTTTATGGGTATGCATACGTTTATCATGGTTATAAATTCCTGAATGATCAAGTCTGTCAATTCTTACTTTACCATGAGCGTGAATAATATAATTATCTTCCATGATTATCCCCACATGAATAATGTCTCCTTCATTATTATCAAAAAAGGCTAAATCTCCAGGTTCACTTTCTTCAATAAAACTTAACGATTCTCCTTGAGTAGCCTGTTGCGAGGCATCTCTAAGTAATTTATGCCCATTAAGCTTATAAACCATTTGCGTAAACCCAGAGCAATCTATGCCAAAAGGTGTTTTTCCTCCCCAAAGATAAGGAGCGTTCAAGTATAGAAATGCTGTATTTAAAAAATGACTTTTAGGTTGTTTTTTATTCTCAGTAGTTCCGTCATGCTTGTGTTTAAGCAGTTGTAAACCGTTTAACGTAGCTCCAAGCGGAATTGGGAATAACTGTTGGTTTTCATCTTCTATAAACTCTACTAAATCTGTAGCAATTATTGGAGCTTCGTTATGAAGTTGCTTGTATTGTTCTTCCGAAATTTCAACAAGTTGTTTATTGTCTATCCAGCCTTCATAATTATCAAAACCTAATCTAATTCTGCTCCATGATTTTCGCTTTTCAAGTATTTTAAAGTAATCACCATATAAAACCTGAGACACAAGTTCACTTTTGTCAGTAGGTTCAAATCGTAATGGTACGATACTTAAATTACAAATTCCGTAAAGCATTAATAGTGAGTCGGTTATGGGGTTATGCGCGTTCTATTATCATAGCAGATGCTCCACCGCCACCATTACATATTGCAGCAGCGCCTATTTTAGCATTATTTTGCTCTAAAACGTTTAATAGTGTTATAAGAATACGAACACCTGAGCATCCTAATGGATGTCCTAAAGAAACGGCTCCACCATTAACATTAACATTACTATCGTTTAATCCTAAAATTTTCATATTAGCTAATCCAACAACAGAGAAGGCTTCGTTAAACTCAAAAAAGTCAACATCGTCTAAGCTAATGTTAGCTTTATTTAAGGCAATTGGTAGCGCTTTTGCAGGAGCAGTAGTAAACCATTTTGGGTCTTGTGCTGCATCGGCATAACTTTTTATAATAGCTAAAGGTTTAAGCCCTAACTCTTCAGCTTTATCTTTACTCATAAGTACCATGGCACCAGCTCCATCGTTTATAGTAGAAGCATTGGCAGCGGTTACGGTTCCTTCTTTTGTAAATGCTGGGCGTAATGCTGGAATTTTTTCTAATTTTACGTTAGTATATTCTTCATCTTTTGAAACAATTACTGGTTCTCCACGACGCTGAGGAACTTCAACAGGCACTACTTCATTGTCAAACTTTCCTGCATCCCAAGCAGCGGCAGATCTTTTATAAGACTCCATAGCAAAAGCATCTTGGTCTTCTCTAGAAAAATCATATTCTACAGCACAAGCATCGGCACAAACACCCATTGCATTATTATCGTAAGCATCTACAAGGCCATCTTTTTGCATACCATCTTCCATAACGGCAGGACCAAATTTCTTGCTACTTCTTGCATGGTAGTAGTGAGGTATTAAACTCATATTTTCCATACCACCTGCCACAACAACCTCAGCATCACCTAAAGCAATAGCTTGGGCAGCTTGCATAACACTTTTCATTCCTGAAGCACATACTTTATTAACTGTAGTACAAGGAACGTTTTCTGAAATACCTGCGTAAATAGCCGCTTGTCTAGCAGGAGCTTGACCTGTACCAGCTTGAACAACATTTCCCATAATAACCTCTTGAACCTGACTTGGATCTAGATTTATTTTTTCTAACGCACCTTTTATGGCGACAGCACCTAATTTAGGAGCTGGAATAGTTGATAATCCTCCTAAAAAGCTTCCTATAGGAGTTCTAGCTGCAGATACAATAACGACTTCTTTACTCATATGTATTTTTTAGTTTTTTTGTTGATGCACAAAATTAATCATTTTTTACCACAATTGATAATGTAACAGCGATTATAAACGGTTTATATATCGACTATAATTTACTACATTTGAATTATTGAACCTTCATTGATGAAAGACTTTATTAATTCGCTTTATCGTAATCATTCGCTTGTTTACAAGATTTTACTCTACATAAGCGCCACGTTTTTAATTGTTTATTTGTTTCCTAAAAGTGGGAAGTTTAAATATAATTTTGAGCGCGGTAAGCCATGGCAGTCCGAAAATCTTTATGCGCCTTTTGATTTTGCTATAAAGAAAACAACCTCTGAGGTCAATACAGAAAAAAATGAGGTAAGAAATCAGTCTGTGTTATATTTTAACCTAGAAGCAGACGTTAAGCAACAGGTGATAACGTCCTTTTTACAAGATTATAAAAGCCTTCTTTCAGATTCTTTACAAGGACATAGAGAAAGCAATATTATAAGTGCTGGAGAGAATATTATTGACAGATTATATAAAAAAGGGGTTTTAGACCAAGATTATGACTTTCCTTTAAATAAAAAAGTGGTTATTCTAGAAAACAGAATCGAGCGAAGTTCTGGAATATATAGTGACCTAACGAAACAAAGTGATTTAAGAACAATAATAAATAGCGAATTAGTTAAAAATAATTTAGAAGAGTATTTTAATCAATTCACTTCATTGTTTTTTGATATTGTTGAGCCCAATTTAACCTATAACAAAGTGTTTACAGAGAAAGCACTTCAAAATGAGTTAAGCAAAATTTCATACACACGAGGAAGCGTAGAACGCGAAACATTAATCATTTCAAAAGGTGAAGTTGTAGAGGGCGATAAATATCAAAAGTTAAAATCGCTTGAAGCCGAATATGAATCTCAAGTTTGGAGCGACTCTAATTATAACTGGATTGTGTTTGCTTATACACTATTAGTTGCTTTAGCTTTACTCATGTTATTATTGTTTTTACGAAAATACAGACCAGAAGTTTTTGAAAATAATACTAAAGTAACCTTTATCTTTTTCAATATCTTTTTAATGGTATTGCTAACTACTTTGGTTGTTAATTTTGATGCGCAATATATTTACGTGGTTCCTATATGTATTTTGCCTTTAGTTCTTAAAGCCTTTTTCGATGCTAGGTTAGGGCTATTTTCTCATGTAATAACTGTATTATTATTAGGATCTATAGTGTCGAATAGTTACGAGTATATGTTTTTGCAAATTATAGCAGGAATAGTAACCATATTAACAGTTTCAGAGCTGTATAAAAGGGCTAATTTATTTATTTCGGTAGGACAAATAACCATGATTTATATTGTGGCTTATTTTGCTTTTTTTGTAATTCATGAAGGCAGTGTTGAAAACTTAAAATGGGAAACCTTTGGACTGTTTGTATTGTGTGGTTTGGCAACCTTATTTGTACAACCATTAATTTATGTTTACGAAAAAATATTTGGTTTAGTATCAGATGTGTCATTATTGGAATTATCTGACACCAATTCTAAACTACTAAAAGAGCTATCCAATAAAGCACCCGGTACGTTTCACCATTCGTTAAATGTAGCCAATTTAGCAGAAGCTTCGGCAAATGAAATAGGTGCCAATGCTATGCTGGTTAGAGTAGGGGCACTGTATCACGATATTGGAAAAATGAAAAACCCTACTTATTTTACCGAAAACCAATCTACAGGAATTAATCCGCATGATGAGCTATCTTCAAAAGAAAGTGCTAGTATTATTATAGACCATGTTATTAATGGTATTGAAATTGCCAAAAAGAACAATTTACCAGATCGTGTTATAGATTTTATTAGAACACATCACGGAACAAGTGTCGTGTACTATTTTTATTCTAAAGAGAAAAAACTAAACGAAGAAGTAGATAAAACCGATTTTACTTATCCAGGTCCCAAACCATTTAGTAAAGAAACCGCGATATTAATGATGTGTGATAGTGTTGAAGCAGCCTCGAAAAGTTTAAAAGAACCTACATCGACTAAGATTGATAGTTTTGTGGAAAATATTATCAATAAACAAATGGCTGAAGAACAATTTTTAAACGCCAACATTACGTTTAAAGAAATTCAAGCCATTAAAAAAGTGCTAAAACGCAAATTAGCAAACATTTACCATTTAAGAATTGAATATCCTGAATAAATTGATAAAAAAATATTTGAAATAGTTGCGTTCTTGAAGATGATGCGTTACATTTGCATCCGCATTTGAGGAATGTTCTTTAATGTATTAAATTTGGAGAGGTGCCAGAGTGGTAATGGAGCAGATTGCTAATCTGTCAACGCGTAAGTGTTGCCGGGGTTCGAATCCCCGTCTCTCCGCCAGTTTTCGGGGTGTAGCGTAGCCCGGTTATCGCGCCGCGTTTGGGACGCGGAGGTCGCAGGTTCGAATCCTGCCACCCCGACTTCAGAATTATAATTCTTGAAGGGTCGCGTAGCTCAGCTGGATAGAGCATCTGCCTTCTAAGCAGACGGTCACAGGTTCGAATCCTGTCGCGATCACAAAGAGCCATGTCAGTAATGACGTGGCTTTTTTGTTTTTAATACTTTTTTCATTTTTTCCTTGGGTTCAATATGGGTTCAATTTTTCATAAATTAGTTTCTCAAATTAAATTGGATGAGTAAAACGTATATCTTTCAAGAGTATAAAAATAACGAATATCAGAACTTTGTCTCAGATGATTTAATTGAAGTGAATATAAATTCGTTTCAATTTTTTGAATTTGATATTCAAGAGATTTCTAGTTTTAGTAATACTTATAATAAAGGGTTAATTCCAGAATTTATAATCAACCATTTAAAGGAACTTTTAAATCATTATAAATTACAAGATTTTGAGCAAGAATTTATCTCGTTGTTATGTAGTTTCCAAAGTACTCATTTATTATATTTTGAAACTGACCTAAACGAATCACTTACAAATGATTTCGTAAATGCTATAAAGCAAAAAAAGCAAATTATTAAAGCTCTTAAACTTTACCAATCAGACAAGAAAAATATTACTTCCATACAGTTTAACCCTTTAAAAGAAAAGGCACTCAAAATAGATAATTGGTTTTTAAAAAAAGATATTTTTAATGCTTTGATATATTATTACGGAATCACTGAACAAGATTATAATTCTATCTTACAGGATGAAAATAATTTAGACTTTAAATATTCCGAAGAATATATACCTTATTATGTTGTTAATACAGTATGTCAATTTCTTATTAATAGAGATTTTAATCAAACGAATGCCTTAAAATTTATAGACTTTTTTCTTCGTATAGCTCAAATTAAATACACAAATGACAATAATACACATTGCATTGAGCTATATGATAATATAGAAGACAACATCAATTTAACTAATGGAGATATTAAGGCTCTTCGTCAAAAATTTATTGCACGTAAAAAAGATTTTTTAATCTAATTGAAACAAAAAACCATTTTTTTGACCACTTAACTGTTTCAAACTTTCCTTCTATAATATAGTTATTTCGCATCATAATAATCGAATCCCATACCGCGGTTTCAAATTTATGGGCTTCCTAATAAGTATATTATGAATAATGAAATTCTTATAGAAATAAAGAATATCCTAGAAAAACAAAACATAGTAAGTAAGGATATTCTAAACTTTGAGGAAGCATTAAGCTATCTCAAGGTGAGTAAGTCGTTTTTATATAAAATGACTTCTAAAGGTGAAATCACCTATTACAAGCCGAATGGAAAACTCATCTATTTTAAACGTTCGGATTTAGATGTTTGGATGCTCAGAAATGAAGTGTCTGGGACTAATGAGTTGGAAGATGAAATTGATAATTTTTTAAAGCGTGGTAATCATGGCTAAAAAAGAAAGCTCAATTTCATGGACTAACTTTACTTGGAATCCTTGGATGGGTTGCCATAAAGTTTCAGCAGGATGTAAATTCTGTTATTTGTATCGAAATTTTGAAAATCAAAATCAAGATGCTAAAAACGTTTTTATAAATACATCTCAATTATTTAAACCACTATCAATAAAAAAATCACAACTGATTTTTACATGTTCAATGTCAGATTTCTTTTTGCAAGAAGCTGATAAAGTCAGACCTCAAGTCTGGGAAATAATCAAAAATTCTCAGCATCATACTTTTCAGATTTTGACAAAAAGACCTGAACGAATCAAGAAATGTTTACCTAAAGATTGGTGTCAAAAAAACTACTCAAATGTGTGGCTTGGAGTAAGTATAGAATCCATGAATGAGCTTCATAGGCTTCATACTCTTAAAGATGTTCCATGTGAGTTACGGTGGGTTTCTTTTGAACCTTTATTAGGGGAAATATTTCTTTCAAAAGATGAGATTGATATAATTGATTGGGCTGTAATTGGTGGTGAATCTGGTACTAATGGAAATTATAGAAAGTCAGAGCTATCTTGGTTCTTATCATTAATGTATCAATTAAGAGATTCGCAAACACCTATTTTCTTTAAACAATTCGGTACATGGTATCATCATAACCATTTCTATTTAAGAGACTGGAAAGGTGAAAAGTATTGCCCAAATTTTAATGAGTTTTTTAGAATAAGACAATATCCAAAAATTAAAGACAATGGATAAAAATATGAAAATAGATGAGCAGATATATCAAAATCTGCCTGAACCGTTAAAACAATTAACGGATTTATTTGAAGACAGAGAACGAGATATTGTACTGCTGTCTTGCTTAGGAGTTTTAAGTGGATGTTTACCCAAAGTTTATGGTATTTATGGCGGTAGCAAAGTTTACTCAAATCTATACTTTTTTATCGTTGCACCAGCCGCATCAGGAAAAGGAGCAGTAAAATATGCAATCGGTCTTGTAAAATCTATTCATGAAAAAATTAAAAATGATAGTGAACAAGAAGCAAAAGATTGTAAAAAAAACAAGGACATTGACAATGACGACTGTCCTGGTATTAAGTACAAGATTATTGCAGGAAATACAAGTTCATCTCAAATATATTCATCGTTAGCAGACTCACATTATGGGAGTATTATTTTAGAGTCTGAAGCTGATTCTATAACAGGAGCTATGACGAATGACTGGGGGAATTTTAGTGATGTTTTGCGTAAAGCATTTCATCACGAAAAACTTTCAATAACACGTAAGAAAGACAACTTAAATTTAGAGATTGATAACCCTAGACTTTCTATGGTCCTTTGTGGAACACCTGACCAAGTAAAACCTCTAATTCAGTCTAAAGAAAATGGACTTTTTAGTAGGTTCATGTACTTTAAATTTAAAAACTATTCAGGTTGGAAAGATGTATTTGGCTATAGTGAAGATGTATCTAAACATTTTGAATCTATAGGTAATGACTGTATCTATCCTTTATATGGAAAGCTATTCCAAAATCCATCTGAAATTGAGTTTAAATTTTCACTTGAACAAATGGAATATTTTAATAATCTAATGACTCATATTTCAGATTCTGTAGTTGAAAATAATTCTGAAGATTTTATTTCTAATGTTAGAAGACACGGCTTGATTTTATTTAGAATAGCTATGGTACTAACCGTTATCAGAAATTACAGTAATGATAATCTTGATTTATCACAAGATATAATTTGTAATAATGTAGATTATGATATAGCGGCTTCATTGACTAAGAATCTTTTGAGACATGCACTACAAATTTTCAGCGAGTTCAATGATACCTTATTGAATCAGCAAGAAGATGATTTGCTGTTTTCCTTGAATGAAACTTTTATGAGAAAGGAAGCTATTGAGAAAGCAGAAAAATTTGGTATTCCTGAGCGAACCATGGATGAAAAATTAAAACAATGGAGAAAGAAAAAAGTCATCCGTAAAATCAAACACGGTAAGTATAAAAGAGTTTTAGGATAAGATTGCAATTTCTGCAATTTCAACAAAAAAACAGCCTCAATTTTGGGGCTGTTTATAACAATATAAAGATATGGCAAGTATTAAGATTATTCAAAAATCTAAAGCCTTGTCCAGTGGAGAGTATCCAATTTACCTTCAAATTATTAAATATGGAAAGGTAAAGCGTATTAGCTTGAATTTAAGCTGTCTAAAAGATGAATGGGATGGTAATGAGTTTAAAAGAAATCATCCAAATTATATAAAACGTAATCGACTGCTTAACAAGTTTAAGGAACGTGCTTATGCAGTTATTGACGAATTTGCTGTTAACGGTATTGATTTTACTTTATCCGAATTTGAGAATAAATTCAGAAATAAGAGGAAAGGAAACGTTACAACTGTATTGGAATTTTGGAACGAAAGAATAAACGACCTCAAAAAATCCCATAAAACAGGAAATGCACGTGCATATAAGGATGTCAAAAATTCATTTTTCAAGTTTAATAAAAACAAGAATATTCTATTTAGGGATATTACCCCTAAACTATTGGACAAGTATGAGGTTTATTTAAGAAATAGAAAAAACACAGATGGAGGTATCTCTCTTAAAATGAGAACCATTAGAGCATTATATAATTATGCTATTAAAATGGGAGAAGCTAATGCTCAAAATTATCCATTTAGAGCTTACAAAATTTCAAAACTCAAAGGTAAAAATGTAAAACGAGCATTAACAGTCTCAGAATTTAAAAAGTTTGAAGCTCTTGACCTAAATAAGTATCCTCATCTTACGGATACTAAGTATATGTTCTTATTTAGCTTCTATCTACGAGGTATTAATTATGTAGATATGATGAAACTAGAATGGAAAAATATTGAAGATGGTAAAGTGTATTATAAGCGTTCTAAAACAGGTAAGATTTTTATCATTAAAATACTTGAACCTGTACAGAAAATCTTGGATTATTATAAAGCACAAAACAGAGACACACCTTATGTGTTTCCTATACTTGGTAAAGTTGGATTAGAACCGATGCAAATTGAATATAGAAAAGATAAAATGCTTAAAGTATTTAATCGAGAACTTAAAGAGATTGCATCTATCCAAGGTATTAACAAAAACATTACCAGTTATGTTGCACGTCACTCATATGCTACAATAATGAAATATAAAGGCATTAGGACAGATGTAATTTCAGAATCCATGGGACATGCTAATTTAGATGTTACTAACAGCTACCTAAAGGAGTTTGAAAATGACATTATTGATGATGCCAACGAAAAACTATTAGACCTTTAGTTAAGAAACTTCTTAAAATATGTAAAGGATGGATATTATAAATATTCATCCTTTTTTCATGGAATTTATTCAGATAAAACTTAACAATTATAAACAACAATTATTAATTATTTTAAATACAAAAATTATGGAATTAAAGAAAAGTCAGAGAGAACGAGTAAAGCTACGAATTGGAATTTCTGGCGCATCAGGATTTGGCAAAACTCATAGTGCTTTATTGTTAGCCTATGGCATGACAAACGATTGGAGTAAAATTGCTCTTATAGACAGTGAAAACTCATCAGGGTCACTTTACAGCCACCTAGGAAACTATAATACATTGGATTTATCAGCACCATTTAGTCCAGAAAGATATATTAAAGCTATCAAAGTCTGCGAGGATGCAGGTATGGAAGTTATTATTATTGATTCCGTCAGCCCTGAGTGGTCAGGAACAGGCGGTTGCCTACAAATTCACGAACAACTCGGAGGTCGTTTTCAGGACTGGATGCCTGTAAAAAAAAGACATCAAGCCTTTATTGATAGTATCCTACAATCAAAATGCCATATTATTACAACTACAAGGCGAAAAATTGATTACTCATTAGATATTGGTAGCAATGGTAAGTCAAAAGTTGTTAAACATGGTACAAAAGAAATTACGGCTGACGGCTATGAGTATGAGCTGACGTTAAACTTTGAGTTAATAAATGACAATCATCTTGTTAGAGCTTCAAAGGATCGAACGGGACTATATATGAACAAAAGTGAATTTGTCATTACCTCAAAAATAGGTCGCCAGCTTTTGGACTGGTGCAACCAAGGTAGTATAAGCCAAAATGAAGTTGAATCAAGAATTAATGAATGTTTATCAATAAGTGAGTTAATGAAGCTCTACAAGGAGTTTCCACAGTTTCAGCAGACATTAAATAGTCAGTTTCAAAGCAAAAAACAACAATTAGAAAATTTAGTTAAACCTTCAAACTTCTCAAGCAATGGAATTAATAAAAGTTAAGCAAAATCAGGGAAGTAATAATACTTTCTTTCCTGATAGTAATAAGCAATTACAAAACAATCGTCTAGTACTATCAGAAAAGGAAAAAATAGAGCCTAACCCTTTTATTGAGGCTAATACAATGCAAGTGACAATGGAACACTTAAAAAAAGATTGTATCGTGCCAGTATTTAAGGATAGTGAGGTTGCGATTAGCCATACCGAATTTGTAGAAACTGCAATTAATGCAGTATCTGCAAGTTTAGGAAATGTTGAAATAACTAGACCTCAATTAAGGGTTTCACATATGGTAAAAGGGAGAACGCCTGATGCTTTGCACATTCCAACAAAGGATTTGCAAGACCATCAAAAGACAATTTTCTATGAGCGCGTTGCATGGGTTTCTAAAATACCATCACAAACCAAAATCATTAATGGAAATGAAGTTTCCTTATGTGTTGGTGGTGTAAAATCCTATTCAACAGATAATTTGCATAGTAAACATTCCGTGCAACGCTTTAAAATGTTTATTGGATATGTTAATAAAATCTGTACAAACCTGTGTATTTCAACAGATGGATATAAAGATGAAATTAAGGTTATGAGTACCCATGAACTTGGTGAAAAAGTAGCACAATTGGTTTCCAATTATGATGCTGACTTTCATCTAAATACTATGGAGCGATTATCACAATTTACTTTAAGTGAAAAACAGTTTGGTCAGCTTATAGGTAAAGCAAAACTTTATAACTATTTACCGAAAAGTGAAAAGCAAGAGTTACCTAATTTAATGTTGACAGATAACCAGTTCAGCACCATTGCAAAGGATTATTATAACGATGTTAATTTTTGCAGAAGTAAAGATGGTAGCATAGACTTATGGAAACTTTATAATTTATGTACAGGAGCTGTTAAGTCTAGTTATATTGACACATTTTTAAATCGAAACTTAAATGCATTTCAATTTGTAAATGGATTGGCACAAACTCTCAATGGGGATTCCAAGTACCAATGGTTTCTTGATTGATTTGAGTTGAAAGAACCACCTTGCCTTATGCAGGGTGGTTTAAATTATTTAAATTTAGATTATTGTTTTTATTTACTGTAATCACTTGGGTTTTTGGTATTACCATCTATAAAAACAAATATTTGAAAGGGTTTGTATTCGGAATTATTATTTTGAAAGCCATGAGTTTTCATTGTATTTATAATTATATTATTTATTGCTGGACTTGGCGGTGATTTTTTTTCTGTTAAGTCTAAAACACAAATAATTGAAACTAATTTAGAATTACCACTTGAATAAGCTAGAGGTTGATTACCATATTTTTCAATAATTTTATTTCTTTCAGATAATTTCGTTTCTACTTTTAATTCTGTTGGAATGCCTTTAAAAGTAATTTCAACTCTGCCACCCGCATTGTGAGCTTCTTTAGATATATTTTCACCTATACTTGGATTTGCCGTTAAATGCTGAATAAGCTCATCTCTAAATTTATCTTCTTTATAATTTTTTACACCTTTGTATTTACCACTTTGTAAACAATAGCCTTGATAATTAACAATTCCATTAAGTAAAGTAAAGAAATTATTTTTTTCTTCATTATCTAATTGTTTTATCAAGGGGTCGTTATATAGTTCAAAACTCTTTTTATCCATCATTTTAAAACCTGTTTGAAAAATTTCATTTTTTTCATCTAAGACTTTTGTTATTAATTCATCATATCCTATGATTGTTGGGCAAATTTTATCTTTCTTGTTTGAAAAAAATGGAATTAGTTTTATGGTAATTAATTCATCTAAACTATTTTGAGAATAGTTAAAAAGAATACTACCATTGACCTCATATTGCAATTTATCATTATCAAGTTGTATTTCTTCAATATTTAATTCAAAAATTTTTGAACTTGTTGTTGATGGCTGAATTTTTAGAATTTTATAACCAGAAGGAATATTATTCAATTTCACAATACCTTTAATAATATATACTTCTTTCGATTTGAGTATTTGTGGATTTGCCCAAGGATTATTTCTTATATATAGTTCTAATGAAACTATATTAACTTCATTTTCCTCATGTGTTTTTTCATTAATATTTTCACTATAGAATTTTTTTTCATTTTTCCTTAAATGATAAATAAAGGGAATTTTTATTTCAGCATACTTATTAACTAATTCTATGATCTTTTCTGGGTTAAAATCTTTAATAACTTTTATAGACTCTATAATATTTTGAATTTGTTCTTTTAATAATGGAATATGGCTGAAGCAATCAGTGTTTATAAGTGACATATTAGTTTTAGAAGCAATCAATTTACTGTTAGAATTTATATTGCCTTCTAATATATCTTTAGACCATTCGATTAGAAACAATATACCAATTCCCAGTGATTTTAAACTAAAGAAAAAACCTTCTTCTTTTGAGTTAGACGAAAGGTCTTCAAGTTTTTTATAGTTAGATAACAACTCATTTTTCTCATTTAAAACAATATCTATATTTTTAATTTTAAAATTGTAGAAAAGAGTAAATTGTTTTTTGGTTAATGCTTCTTGAATTGCAATAACCTCATTTTTTGAAATTTCTTGATTATCAATTAATCCACTTAATTCAAGGTTAGATATATTATTTTGTTTAATTAAAGCTAGTTTTGCAAACCTTGAGAACTCATCAATTTTATTAAAGAAATAATCAAGAGTTTTAATACTTGGAATTTTTTCTTTTATGAAACTAGTAATCTCTAAAATATCTTCGTTTAAACCATAAAAGGAAAAAATAATTAGAGTGAAGTTTAAATCATTAATATATAAATCAATATTTTCAAGACTTCTCTTTTTGATATTTTCTTTCATAATCTCTTTGAAAGATAATAAGTCAATCAAGTTTAATGAAAGAATTTCTATATAGATTTTCCCTCTATCAGAATTAAGGAAAGGTTGAAATTTATTTGGTGTAGTTTTATTAAGAAACAATAAGGAACATTCTAACCATAGAGCATTGTAGTAACTATTCTTTTTCCTAAAGGTATTAAGTTCTTTTAAAGAGTTTAGACAAGAATAATAATCACCATTCCTGCAATATTCAATTAAGTATTTTTTTATCAATACTTTCTCAACTTTATCAAAATGGTTTGGATTAACCCCCTTACTTACATACATTGATTGCTTGAATAATTTTTTACAAAATTCAACATCTCTATCATTTTCATTATGATAAACCTCTAATAGGTCAAGTAAATATGCTAAAAGAATGTGCCTACCTTTAATATCCAGTAAGTCAAATAGTTTATAAGTTATTTCTGTTGCAGTTTTATGAACAATCACATACTTGTCTTTGTACAAGTTCAGGAGAGTTTTAGTATCTTCATTAGTTATCCTTTTTTTATTAATCAGAATTTGTTTATAGCAAAGAATAGTGTATTTTTTTATGAGATTGTCACTATCATTGAGGAAAATTTCTAGTAAACTAAAAATGGTTTGAGGAACAATGTTAAAATGATTTGATAATAGTTTTTCAATAAACTTTAATGCTTGTACTCTTAATGAAATATTCTTAAAGTCTAACAACCAACTATGTAAATCTGGTAAAATATTAGTCAATAAAATAGAATCATTGACACCATCCCTTAAAATTTCAATAAAGAATAGTTTTAGTTGTGTACCATTTTTGTCCTTTTCTTCAATATTTCTGATAATTTCAATTAACTTTTCATAAAGTTTAGTTGGATTATGTTTTAATAAGTTTTTAAGAATACCTTTAAGTTCACGAATTTCATGTTCAAGTTTATTTTCTTCATTAATTATATCATAAACATTCTTTCCTTTTAAGGGATTAAAAGTTAGTGTGTCTTTATCTAAGTCTTTTTTATACCATTCAAAAGTGGATTTTGCAATAACGGAATTACTTAAAACCCCAATAAAACTATCAAAATCTTTTAGTATCATTTCTGGATTTTCTCTACTAAAATTTTCTAATGTGTTTATTGCTTTTTTCTTTAATTCTGGTGGGTTTTTATCTAAACAAATTTTGATAAGTTGATTAATTAAATTTAATGTGTATGTGCTTTTAGTATTCTTTTTAGAGTCATTTATATACAACTCATAAAACCTAAATACTTCAATTTTACCTCCAATAGTCATTTTTTCAAATTCGTTATTAATGGTATCAAAAACTTTTTGAGCATGTGATTTTGTTATTTTAACTAAAGTATTTGAAATAATAAAATCAGCAGATTTTGGAAAATCTGAGTCTTGAAGGTCTAACGACTTTACTAAGTCTTTGATTAAAGGGATTGTTGTGTTACAGTTTAATGAAAAGAGGTGATTTAAAATTAATACAGTATTTGCTCTGAAATTAGAATCTGATTCTTGTAAACTTTTCTTGAAAAGAAAATAAAAATCTTCGCGATATGTTATATACAAATTGTTGAAGAAAGAAATTATTGAAGTTGAATGATTTTCAAAATGATTATATCTGTCAAATGAACTCAAGTCATAATTTTTTATTAGATAAGGTGAAATATTAATCACCTGTTCTTTTTTTAGATTTTTAAAAGGCAAAACTTTTAAAAATAGATTAACTGTCTTTTCATTTTCAATGAGTGAAATTACTTTCTCTTGAAAGTATTTTGAGATAACATTTTCATTATGTGCTATTATGTTTTGACAAGAATCAATTATTAGATTATTAATTTCATCATCATTTAAATAAATAGATAAATAATCTAAAGATAAAGAGGTGAAGAATGACGGAGACAATTTACTAGCTTCAAATAATTCATTTGCTTTTTTCTTAATATTTGAAGAGCTTTCTTTTAATGAAATCAATAGCTTTAGAATGGATACTTCTGTAGTTTTTAATTTTTCTTTGTCTTTTAGAAAATCATTTAATTTTTGTTCTAATAGTCTTATAATTTCTAACTCTTGTGATTTTTCCCTCTCCCTTTTTTTTCTTCTTTTTTCATGTTCTATGAGTACAACTCTTCCAAAATTGTTTTTACTTAACTCATTATGAAACTTACAATTTGGGCAATTGCCAACAATAAAGTCATGAGCAATCCATTCAAGGTTCATAGCACTACCACCTCTAAATTGAGTACATGATATGGTATTCATTGTAGGTAAGCCCATTTCACCCATCATCCCTCCATATTCTGAGTCAATTTTTATATTAGAACACCAGTTTTTTATTTTTGGAATTAAAGAATTACTTTTCTTTCCTAAATTTATAGAGTCTTTAAATTGATTATGACTATTATTTATTCTAGACATTATTTAGCTATTAACATTTCAAGAGTTAGTTTGTACAATTTCTCATTTAACTTTTAAATTACTGAAATCATCAAAAACTATTTCTTTTATATTTCTGTAGGTTAGATGGTTTAATTTCAAGTTGTCATAATCAGAAACAAAAGACAACTTTTTATTTATCATGTCTTTTTTAATATCATGGTATGATATTCCTTCCCAGACTTGGCATTCTAAATATTCAGCTAATTTATCACAACCATTATCGGCTAGATAAATAATTTCAGTACCGCCAAAAATTGATATTATATCATAAACATTTTTTCTAAATTCATTTAGGTAATCTGTCTTTTCATCTTCATATAAAAATCGATACTTATATATAGTTATCAATTCAACACAGTTCTCATAAACCCTTATGTTAAATACAAAAGGACTGTTATAACATATTAATTCTTTAGCATCTATATCTGGTATAACCTTATCTTGTTTTTCGCAATAAATTTCTGGAAATTCATATTCCCAATCTCCAGTTAGTTTACCTGAACCAATAATAGTAATATGGTCTAATTTTAACGCCTTTAAATTAGCCAGAAACTCATCTTTGTTCTCTTTAATAGTGTTTTTTGTAAAAGACCTACAGTTACTTATAATATGTAAATCAGTAGTCATTTTACAACCCTTTAATTACTTCAATTACACTATGTGCTGTATAAGTATTCTCAACTTGTTTAGATTCAAATACCATGAAGTATTTATAGTTATCTCCAGCTTTTTCAGCCCAAGTTTTACCTAAAATATTTTTATTTCTACTATCATCATTATCATACACATCACCTTTTGTTTCTAATAAGATAATGTTACCTTTTTTAGTGTAAAGTATAAAATCTGGATAATGATTAGAGCTAAAACCATTTAAAGCAAAACCTTTGCCTCTTTCAAGATTTCTGTGCCAGAACACTATGTTGTCTAGTGAAGCTACTTCCATAATCATTTTTTGCTCATAGTTGTTCATACTAGCTTCTCTATCATAGAGTGATTTGCTTATAGTTGTACTAGGGTTTAAAAAGGATAATGATTCAGGAAACTCAAAATTTTCTTTTACAACAATCTTGTTGCTATCTATAAGAATTTTAAAACGCTCTTTAGCATAAGTGTCTGTTAATTCATTGATTTTGTCTTTAATCTTTTTTACATAAATAAAGTCATTATCTACTATATCTCTGATTTGTTCACTAGATAAATTGTCAAAAACTCGACTTACATATTTTTGTAATTCTTGTTGAGAAATAGGTGTCATATCTCCCAATTTGGAAACTATGATACTACTTATTTGATTTATTTGTGATTCTTTAGGTTTAGACAAAATAGTATCTACTAGAATGTCTTTTGCTCTCTTACTTACCTTTTGGGCAGTAGCAGTTTTTTTTTGCTCATTAAAATCTACAGCATATATCTCTTTAGAAATATCATCAAAAGTTACTTGTGTACTGTAATTTGATAGTTTAAAACCATCTAAAAGACTAACCTTATTAAGATATAGGTCTTCTGAATTTAATTCTTCAAATAAACTAACACCATCCAGTTCACTTTCTTCTACTTTTTTAAAGAATTGAGGTAATTTTATAGTGTTGGCAATAGCTTTAAATTGAGAGTCTAGCTTATAGACTTTTGGTGCAGTTTTCATAATATCTGTAAAAATAGAAGTCGTATCATCAATCTCTATATCATTAACTTTCTGCTCAAAAGTTTGTCCTTCAACTTTTGCTTTTTCTGTGATATGAGATACTAAAGTGTTTTGCTGATTAATAGTATCAAGTGTAACCTCTTCATTAGGGTTGAATTTAACTGCATCAACATCAAAATCTTCATCAGATTGTACATAGTCATCAGGTTTAGGTTCATCTGCAAATAAGTCTTGGGTCAATACCTCATTAGGTGTTAATTCTTCTTCTTTAGCTTCTTCTGCATAATAATCATCTTTACTAAATCCTGATTCTTGTAACCCTTTAACAATGCTATCTAGTGTTTCATTAAACTTTGATGAAGCTGTTAATACAAAAGACATATTTAATAATGCTTCTTTGTGTTTAACTACATAAGGTTGTCTTAAAACTCTTCCTAAAATTTGTTCTACTTCTACTGCTGAAGATTTATCTGCAAGTGAAGCTAGTATATAGGCATTAGGGCAATCCCAACCTTCTTTTAAAGCATTTACTGTAATTATATATTTTACAGGACAATCTTTAGCCATTAGGTCAATACCTTTAAGCTCATCAATACCGCTAGTTTTAATTTTTATCTGTTCTTCTGGAATTTGAAGTTTTACTAACTGTTCCTTTATTTTTTGAAACGTAGTATTGTTTTTTCCTTTTATATTAGATTGTGCTTGAAATAATATAATTGGTCTAATGTATTTTCCTGTAGCTTTTTCTTCTTCAATAGCTAATAGTTCTAATTGTCTTTGTAGGTGTAAAGCACTTGTAATAACCTCTTCTTTTTTATGATGGTTATAAACAACAACAGGTAGCTTAACCATATGTTCTTTTTTAAGAGCCAAGGCATTTACAAAAGAGATAATATTACTATTTTCTTTAGGTGTAGCAGTAAGGTCTAGTACTAAAGAGGGATTTAAGTTATTTAGCATCTCTACACTTAAATCGCTTTCTGCATTATGACTCTCATCTACAATAACAATAGGGTTGAGGCTTCTTATAACATTAATTAAAGCAGTTTCATCTGTATCTGGTAACACAAAGTCTTTATCTACAATAGTATTTCTAAAAGCCTCTAATGCACCATTTTCTTGAAACACTTTTCTGTCATCTTTCTTTCTTGAGTTTATGCGTAAACTACTAAAGTTAAATACAAAAATGTTTAGCTGTTCTGTTACAGAAGTAGGGTTAAAATTAGCTCCTTGTAGTAACTGGTCTTTTTCATAAACTTCAACTCTGTTACCAAATAAACTATTTAACTTTTCTCTATAAGGATGGTTAGGATTTGATAAATTATTTACAGTTTGTTGCAACAAATTAGACCAAGGTACTAGCCAAACCACTGCTTTTGCATTTCCCTGATAAAAATGCTTGTTTATGGTATGCAAAGCATTACAAGCTATAAAGGTTTTACCACCAGCAGTAGGCACTTTTATGGCTATGTGTACTGCATTTGGAATATTGTCTTTATAGGGCTTCATACCTTCAAAAGAACCATCTAATTGTGGTGTATAAGGCATTCCTAATTTATCTTCCCAATATTTATTAAAAGCATTAGCAGGTGTTGCTTCTTTTTGCACGTAAGACAAAAAATGCTCTAAATCTTTTATTACTTTATGTTGGTATGGTTTTAATTCCATTAATATCCCTGATTTTTTTTATAACTATTTAATTTAAATAGTAATTTTTTTATTTTTAGTAGTCTTTCCCATAGTTTATCAATAGTGTTATTTTTATCTAAAAGACTTCTTGTTGGGTGAGCTATCTTGTTTCTAATGTTGTTTATACTATTCAAATCTTCCCAATTATTTCCTGAATATGAAAGATTTTTAAATAGTTTCTTTTTAAGAATGATGTTAAATAAATCTACAAGAAAAAAATGCTCAGTTAAATAATTTTCAAGACCACTTTCAACAAGTTCTTCATATTGATTAATAATACTTTGGTATTTATTAGTTTTACACTTATCTTTCATATTAGCCTGTTCAAATGCTATAGCCTTTTCATTGAGCCAATCAAGTATTTCTTCATGAGATAAATGGTAATTAACAAATAATGCAAGTTCTTTTTCTAATTCACAGATTAAACTAAATATATAGATTTGAACCTGTTTACAATTTAAATTACCTATAGTAATTAGTCCAGAAACATCATCATTAAAGCTAAGAAAATAAAAGGTTCTCTTTTCTTTATGAAACTTATCAATTATAGTTTCAATATTTGTATTTAAGGGTATTATGTCTTCAAAAGATATGGTATGTTTTTCTATATGTTCAAAATTATCTGGTGCTTTGGTTTTATAAAATTCATTGATATTACCATTTTTTGAAACAATTGGTAAATGGTCAAATCTTTGACTTTTCATTTTTTTAATGTGATTAATACCATCATCTTCTGATTCATGTATGTACTCCCATCTTTTTTTACTAATACCAACTGTTGCGGCACTAATTTTTACTTTACCATCATCTAAAAAATATAAATCTTCAATCATTCTTTTAGTATTAAAATCTGGTTATATCTCTTGGTATCTTTTTAAACACAATATTATACTTGTCCATAATGCTTTGGTCTAGCAAACAATTATCTGCATAAATAATGTACTGACTAGCTTTGGTTTTAATAGACCTTAAAAAACTTTCATCTAATGTGGTTAAGCTATCTTTTTGGTAATAGAAATAATAAGCTGTATCATTTTTAGAGCCTAATAAGTAGTCTTCTTTAGGTTTTGTAAATGGTGTTTTAGCTTCACTATACCAAACATACTCTAGTATTTTATCTAAGGCAATATCTTCATTCAAAAAACCATTATCTAAAAATAAAGACTCTCCAAGCTCATAGTAAGTAAAATCTCCTCCTGTACCCTTTACAGCTTTTTTGTCTTCTCCATAACCATTTATTACTCTTTTTACTCTTTCAGCAGTAATGGTATTGGCATAGTCTTCCATTTCTACTAAAATGAATTTTCTATTACCACCATCATATTTGTTAAGGTTTAATACTGCATGAGCAGTTGTACCTGAACCAGCAAAGGAATCTAGTATGATTGCATCTTTTGGAAAGTGTGATAATAATTCCTCAATTAATTTTGGAGGTTTTACAGTGTCAAAACCTACAGCTTCTCCCATTACCTCATTTAAAATTTCTTTGCCATTAAGAGCTGAACCTACCTGTTCTGAACTAAAGTGAGACCAAAATGGTATAAATTTTCTTTTTTCTAATTCATCTTCTGGGTAAACAGCTCTTTTGACCAAGCCATCTACAATTTCTAATCTATTATTTTTTTCAAGCTCAATAGCTGTGTCTATACCTATCTGCCATCTTTTCCCATCTCTAGGTTTTTGTCCTAAAATTTCAAATTTCATAGTGTCTCTTTGATAGCCACCAGCATCAGATTTTTCAATAATTTCAAATCGACATTTTCCTAAAACCCCTGTATGAGGATACTTTAGTCCACTTTCAATTTCTTCTAATATAAAGCCATTAATGTTATTTTTGTTTTTAGCATAAAAAACAATAGGTTCAACTTTTTGTTGTAAACCAAATCTAGCTGAACCAGAATTAATTGGTTGTGTAGTGGATTCCCAAGTTAGCTCTCCAAGATAGTTTCTTTCACCAAAAATTTCATTACATATGCATTTTAGATGAGTATGTTCATACTTAAAGTTAATTGATATGAATATTACTCCATCTTTAGCGAGAAGTTTATTGAGTAAAACTAACCTTGGATACATCATGCACAGCCATTTGTCATGCCTAGACAAATCATCACTTTCAGCTCCAACTATTTTACCCAACCACTTTTTTATTTTAGGACTATTTACATTATCATTATAAATCCATTTCTCATCACCTGTATTGTAAGGTGGGTCTATATAGATGCATTTTATTTTACCCTCATATTCTGGTAGTAAACTTTTTAAGGCTTCTAGGTTATCGCCATGTATAATTTTGTTTTCACTGGCATTGCCAGTTTTATTATCTAAACCAAAAGTATATTGGGGTTCTAGAATTTTATAAGGTACATCTTGGTGGTGGTTTATTACTTTTTCTTTTCCTATCCAGTTAAGTGTTGGCATATGGTTAGTTCTTTACTTCTGTTTTAATTCTTTTTAACGCTAGTTTTATGGCATCTAAAGCCACTTGTTCTCCTTGTACATCTTCATATACTTTTTCACTTAGCCATAGGGTTAATAGCTTGTTGTAGTCTATATCTAAAGCTAAAGCAAGTTTATCTATTTGTTCTCTTGTGGGTTTTCTATCTCCTTTTTCAATTTTACTTATAAGAGCAGTATCTGCATCTATCATAGAGGCTACTTCTCTTAATAATAGGTTTTTAGTTTCTCTTTTAGATTTTAATAATTCTGAGAGTGTCATTTGCTAGTCAAATTAGTTCTTGTCAAAGATTGTCTAAATCTAGTAAGTTTAAATGTCATATAAAATTTTTTTAAAATTTTTTTGGTGAGGTCATATCGTGAATCTAACTCACCTTGCTCAACACCCCCACCCATACTTGAGCAAAGGGGAATCCCCACCCCTCTGTGAGTAAAACAAAATTTTTTAGTCGTCAAGAAAAAAATGAACAAGGTGATAGCTGTTCCTTTTCTGATAGTTGAAGATGTTGTTTTACGAAAAGAAATGTTCAACTCAAAAATTTTAAAATCATGGTACGAATTGTTAACTATCAACAAAGAGAATCTGATGAAGGCAATGTATTCTTTGCTTTAATCATTCAAGGTGGTGTAGAATTAGTGCAAAGTAGAGAAACTAACAACTTCTATGCTACAGCAAGAAAAGCATCTATTTCATCAACTTTTGATGAAGAAACCTGTAAGTCCTTATTAGGAAGTGAAATTCCTGGTGAAATAGCCAAAATTGAATGTGACCCTTATGATTACACAATCAAGGAAACAGGAGAGATTATTCAATTATCTCATAAGTATCAATATGTTCCTGAAACACCATCAGGAAGAAATGATATGAGTGAGTCCACAATTGATGATTTTGTTCCTAGTGAAACTGCAAGTGAGGAACATCACCCATTACTATCTAGTTAAAATCAACATGCCCAAGACTAATGGTTTTGGGCATTTATTTTTTGAATTATGAATACAATACAGGAAATAAAAGTCTCTTACACTTCAGGTAATAGAGATAAGGTAAAGATTACTAACAGTAAGGATAGTTATGAACTGCTTTTGTCTTGTTGGTCTCAGAAAATCATTGAGTTACAAGAGGAATTTAAGGTGTTACTGCTAAATAGAAACCATCAAGTTTTGGGAATCTATCCTTTATCAAAAGGAGGTGTGTCAGGTACAGTAGTAGATGCTAAGTTGGTTTTTAGTGTAGCTTTAAAGTGTAACGCTTCAAGTATAGTCATAGCTCACAATCATCCTTCAGGAAATTTAAAACCTAGTGAAGCTGATTTAAGACTAACAAAAAAACTTAAAGAAGCAGGAAACTATTTAGATGTTAAAGTCCTTGACCATATCATACTATCAAGAGAAGGATATTATAGTTTTGCAGATGAATCACAAATGTGAATGAAGTTACAAACCACTCTTTAAGGCTATAAATATGACAATTAAGAATTGTTCAGATATATATTAATAGCCATTTTTTAATTCCATCAGGGAGAATTTAGATTGATGAATTAGAACAGTATTAAGTTTGCCCTTATAACAATTTAAATTTTAAAAATGGAATATTTAGTTTTAAGAGAGATTCATTTAGGTTACTTAATTGAAGCAGTTAATAAGCACATTGAAAAAGGCTGGAAACCACAGGGAGGAGTTAATGCATGTAGAGATAAATGGGGAGCAGGAAATAATGAAATAGCTTATTTACAAGCATTAATTAAATAGTTTTTTTATTTTTATAATCTAAGTTTACTTATGTGTTAAACAAGATTAGAAAAAAAATAAATTCATTACCTAAAAAAAGAACAAGTGTGTTATTAAATAGCACACTTGTTTATTTATTAGGGGATGGTGATAAAGAAAAAGCTATTAATAAGCTACGGTCTTTAAAGGAAGAAACTAATTCAGAAGAAGAATTTCTTGAGGCTTTTAAAAGAGAAGTGAATTATGACTTTTTCAATGCTTTGTATTCAGAACTAAACTTTAATAATATTTCTGGTCTTATTAGAAGTTTTAGAAGCATAAAAGAAAAAGTTCCTGAACTTAAAAAATTAATAACCAATCAAAAAGGAGTTGATGCAATTTTAAATGATAAAGCAGGTCTAAAATCTATTATTGTTAAAACAATCTTTATAAAGAAAAATGAAGAAATTACAGATGATGAGTTGATGATGTCTTTATTTAAACAGTTTTCAATTTCTAAAGAGGATATTGCTCTTGAATTTGGTACTACAAAGAAAACACTCAACAAATGGTTGAATGAAACAGGGCTTTTTGATAAAGAATTTACAAAAGCTATTTCAAGAAATCAAGGTGTCTATTTCAATGAGTATTTAAAAATTTTTGAAACTTTGTTTTTAGCTAAAGAAGAAGGTAAGTTAGATATTGAAAATAATATAGAAATTTATGTAAATAGGTTAAATCAACCTTTATCTTATTTTAAAGAAGATATTGCTGTTTTATGTGATTCAGATAAGAAAACTTTAAAAGATGTAACATCTATTAAAAAGGTAGCTTATTATAGTTTTATAGATAAGTTTCCTTATAGTCTATCTAGGGAGTTAATTGAAAAAATGGACTCTCAAATAGAATACTAGTCAAATTTTAGTAATTCAGAAAGACTAACCTCAAGTTTATCAGCAATTTTACTCAATGTATAAATTGTTGGATTAGTATTACCAGCTTCAATACGACTAAAGTTTGACTTTTCTATGTTACATGCTGCTGCAATGTCTTGTTGCTGAATCATCTTTTTCTCTCTTAATTCTTTAATCCGTTTACCAACAGCTAATTGTAACTTTGTTTTGTCTGTCATTTCTTTAGATAGGTTGACACACAAAGTTGTTGTTTATGATAACTAAATGGTTATCATATATGATAAATAGCTATTTTTGAATTTTAACTGTACAGAATCTAAGTCAATCAAAACTTAATCAACACACCAAACAAATTATTAACTATAAATTTTTTACAATGAAATCAATTTTAAAACTAACCCTAATATTAATGTCATTTTTAGTAGTTGCTTGTAGCTCATCAGATGACTCTAGTGATGCTAATCAAATCGATTCACAAATAATAGGAAAATGGTATTTTGGTAATCCCTTAATAGTGGGGTTAGAAACTAATAATTCTTTTACATTCAATGCAAATGGAGAGGTGGTTTATTCTTATTGGAGTGGTGGAGCTGACTTTGATTTTTTAACAGAGACAGGAACATATAGTTTCAATGGAGATATAATGACTATGGTTTTTCCAGAGGGAGTTACACTAACCTTTGTGCAACGAGTAGAATTTATTACTGATAATATTGTAGAGTTTATCCAAACCTCAAACCCAAATGATAATGCCTATGAGGGGGATTATTTTAGAGATGGTGCAGATAATTATGATTTACCACCTACTGTAAAGGAGTATGAAATTAGAATATCTGGTGAGAGTTCTTCTAGTCAACAATATCCTATTGTAATTGAATATTATTCAGATGATGAAAATGGTCAAGTTTTCACTGAAACAGTAAATTCACAAACTAATACCGACATAATTCAAAATTTGAATTTAGAATCTTTTAATATCATTGGTTTTGAATATGATGTTACTGGCTATGAAGATAGTGTTATATATGAAGTTCAGATAAAAGATGTTGAGACTAATACTATACTGTTTTCAAATAGTTCATTAAGTATTGAAGATAACGAAGTCTTTACTTATAACTTTTCTGAAGATTCTTTTACAGTAGAATAAGCTAAGACCAATGTAAACTTAAACCACCTTTTATTCAGGTGGTTTTTTTATACCCTAATACTATGGAAATTAAACTGCCATTTAGAATAGGAGAACAATACGAAAACTATGAATTTGATTTAAATGAAGGAGTGGTAGTAAGTGTTAATGATTTTGAGTTTATAAAATATGAATTAACCCAATATTCTATTAAGAAGTATGGTATTCACCCATCAATGGAAGTATCACTTTATTTTAATGCTGATATATTAGGCATTATTGAGTTGACATTGGCTAAAGGAGATGACTTGGGGTTTTCTGTACTATCAGAAAATGTAAATATCATATCTATTCTTTATGCTGATAGTTTAATTACAACTTCTATAACTCATTTTAAATATCTAAAATTCAATTAAACTAAAACAAACACCCACTTCTCAAATTTATCTATATTATTTTTTTTAAAGAAAGTTAATTTTTAAAAAGTTATCATATATGATAAATATTTATTTTTATAACAAATTATATATACTATGAGTAATTTTGATTTGAGCTTATTGGGTTTCTTGAAAATTCAAAAAAATATTGATTATGATTTGTTGGATTTGGACAATGAAAAAGTAATAGTAAAATTCGCTTTACAAGAAAAATCTTCAGAATACAGAAAGTATATATTTAAGAATTTAGATGACAAAAAGAAATTAAAATCTGGTTATGTTATTTTATTAGTTGCGATAGTTGGTATTTTTTTGTGGAGTTATCTAATTACAATATATGAACTAACTATAATTAATATTATTATTGGCTTAGTAGCAATAGTTGCATCTTTTTTTATAGGTTCTGCGTGGGGAGTAATAAATGATTTACATTTTGCAAAATCATTAATCTTTAGTGACACAAATATTATTTTTAAAACTATAATTCGAGCAACTAAAAAATACCCGATTAAAAAGATTTTTATACGAGTAATAGATTCTGAGACTTATATTTATTTTCAATCGTACAATTATATCATTTATTTTAAAAGTAGTTTTCCAGAGCAATTAGTACATGAATTTTTTTGTAAAATATCTTTAGAAAATAAAATAGAAATTGATGGATAACTCTTTATATGATGGTAATATAATTTCAATAGATAAAGTTGAATTTTGGTTACTCAAAAACCAAGACGAATACAATCATCTTAAATCTCTTAGAGAGGGTGAATTGCGACCTTTGTCAGAATATGTAACAGCAGAAGATAAGTTTGTAGATTTATATGAACAGTTAGATGAAGTGTCAAGATACCATAGGTTTGAACCTTACTGCAAAGAACAATTAGAGATTTACGCTTTAATTAAAAATGATGGTTTAAAGCTAAAGGAGTGGTTTAGCACTATTGAAAGTTTTTACTATGAGGAATTAATACATTTCTCAGTAAATTATTTAGACTATTTAGGAAACGGTAAGGAATATCACTTAAACGTTTTTTCTCAACTTAATAAAGAGATGAAATTATTTATTGATAGAGATGATTTTAAAAATACAATTAGTCTTAGTAATATTCTTAATTCAATAATTAGTTCCGCCGAATTTGAATAATTTGAACTTAGCGTTTTATACAAATTTGCAAATTTTGCAATTATTGCATATTTACAATTCTACTAAACAATGTCTATTTTCGGGTTCAATATAGGTTCAATTATTGTAGAACCAATTGCTTTTATGTGATAATAAAGGAAAACAATAGCTTTGTAAGTGTTTGTTTATCAGTTAAATGAATCTATTTGAAATAAAGTGACAAGATTCGATTCAGACTTCTAAGCAGACGGTCACAGGTTCGAATCCTGTCGCGATCACATTAAGCCATGTCAGTAATGACGTGGCTTTTTTGTTTATCTAACTATGGGTTTTGTGAATTTGTTTGATTTTGTCAAAACTAATGTGCGTGAAATCGTCTATAACTGTGTCGGCTAGTGAATAATCTTGAGCCTTTGAGTTTTTACTATCATAACCAACACAAAAAATCCCTGCTGCTTTTGCTGCTTTTATACCGTTTGTAGAGTCTTCGATAACCATACAATGTTCTTTATTAAAACCTGTAGAATTAGCTGCTTTAATAAAAATTTCAGGATGTGGTTTAGAGGCTTTTAAATCGGCACCACTAAATTTTGCATCAAAATATTTATCTAACTCAAACCTATCAAACACACTATTTATGGTATTCATGTGTGCCGATGAAGCTAAAACAAGTTTAAGGCCGTTGTTGTGATAATCTTTAATTAAGTCTAAAACACCATCGATTAATTGTAAATCAGGATCGTTTTTAAATAGTTCTTTAAAACTTTGTCGTTTTAATTGAACAAGTTCTTCAGGGGCATGTGGTAAGTTAAAATCGGCTTTTACTTGTTTACAAATATTTATGGTAGAGCTTCCTGTATGCGACCGGTAATAAGCATCAGAAACATTAATATTTACCTGATTAAACATACTGTAGTAAGCCTTGTGGTGTAAGGGTTCGGTGTTTACAATTACACCATCCATATCGAATAAAGCAGCTTTTAGCATAACTAATTTTTTGCTAAGATAAGAAGCTTATCGTGTTTTAATATTAATGTTAAGTTATTTCTGGTTTTTCACAAATAACTACAATACGTTCATTGTTTATATTTGTTGTAAAAAATAGGTATAATTCGCCACCGTCTTTAATATTGAATTTTTTTCTAATCTGTTGTACGCTCTCAGGAAAGTTTCTGGTTGCTATATTAGCTTTCGTGATGTTTTCCTTTTTTAAAGCTTTTTTGTTGTATGGTAATGTAGCACGTATTTTAAAGGATCTACCAGGAAAATCTATTAACGAATTAGATGTATATAAATGTGAGTGTTTTTGTAGTTTAAAAATGTTTAGCTTTTGCGAAACTAATTTAAAAGCACCAGACTTTAGAATGGCGGAGTTTGGTTCGTAAATATAGTTTAAAGGTTTGCTGTAGCTTGGTTGAACTTTAGATTCATCTTGCCATTTAAAATCGAATAATTCGCGTTTTGTTTTTGTTAAATTAATGGTTTTTATTGAAATTCCTTGGTTGTACTCTTTTTCTAGAAACCATAAGAGTTCTTTTACCTCGTTATTTACGGCTATTATGTGAATGGATTTAACGTGGTTTAATTCACTTACTCCAACAGATAAATCTAAAAGAGGTGAAGTTTTAATCATAATTTTATTGGTATGATTAAATAAGAGATTTAAATGTTGGGGTACGTTAGGCAAACAGTCGTTTAAAAAGAACACTTTTCCTTTGGTGTCGTGGCGCCTGGAAGGATCTATATAAATCCAATCGTAAGTATTTTTTGAGTTTTTTAAATACGCTAATCCGTCTCCAGTAATGGTTTTAATACGGTTAGCTTTAAGTGTATTAAAGTTGTGTGAAACAATATTTGATAGGGTATTGTTAATTTCACAATGTGTCACGTGGTTAACGTGTTTTGAAAAATAATAATCATCAACACCAAAACCACCTGTTACATCGATAAGCGATTCTCCAGAAATAAGTTCAGCTTTATACTTTGCCGTAATTTCAGATGATGTTTGCTCTATATTAAGTTTATTTGGATAAATAATATGATCTGCATTATACCAAGTGGGAAGTTTTTTTTTGCAACGCTTTTTAGCTTCAATTTGCTCAATAAGGTCTTTAATGTCAATATTTTTAAAAGGCGACCCTTTTAATACTAAGTTAGTGGTATTAGTGTTTAAATGGGTGTTTATAAACTCTTGGACAGTAGTATTTAAAAGGTCTTTATTCAAAAGTAAACTACAGATCTTTTGTTAGTTTTTTAACTAGTTTATTCTCGGCTAGAAACTCTTTTAAAATCACTTTTATTGCTGTGTATGCAGGTATAGCAACAATTAACCCTACAACACCAAATAAAATACCAGCAATTAAAATAACTAAGAAGATTTCTAAAGGGTGCGATTTTACACTTTTTGAAAAGATAAATGGTTGACTAAAAAAGTTATCTACCAATTGTCCAATTAGCACTACAATTAACACATAAAAAGCATTTGGTAAAATAACCTCACTAAAGCTACTATCTAGATTACTTGTCATGGTTAATACCACCATTAAGGTACCGCCAATAAGAGGGCCAATGTAAGGTATTAAATTTAATAGTGCACATAAAAAAGCAATAACAATGGCATTCTCTACACCTATTATAAGCAATCCTATGGTATAAATGATAAAGAGAATTAAAATTTGAAAAATAAGTCCAACAAAATAACGAGAGAGTAAATCTTTGATTTTTTCAGAAGATTTTTTCCAACGGTTCTCTTTTTCATCAGGAATTAGGGTTAAAACACTACTTTCAAACAGTTTGCTATCTTTTAAAAAGAAGAAAGAAATAAACAATACAGAAAATAACCCAATACCAAAACTACCAAATCCGCTAATTAAGGTGTTTAGAAAATTAGGAATAATAGAGTAGTCTATATTGTCTAGTAAATTAGACTCTTGAAGCGTTTTTTCAACATTAATGTGGTTAATTTCAAAATAGTTAACTACTTCAATATATAAATCTTGAATATTGCCTTTTAACTGTTCTATATCCAAAAGAGAAAGATTATGACCTTGCTTAATTAGTAACGGAATAAAAAGCCCTATTAAACCTACTAAAAGACCAAGAATTAGTACCATAGTAGTGACTACAGCAAGGGTGTTTTTAAACTTTAATTTTTGCCTTAAAAATAAGACTATGGGTCTGCCTATTAATGAGATAACCGATGCAATAGCCACATAAATAATTACAGATTGTATCTTGTATAACAGAAATAATAACAATGCAATGCCAAGTATAATGGCAATAGCGCGTAAAATACCGTTGGATATTATTTTAGAATTCATATGGTAAATATAAACTAAAAATTAGGTCTTTAACAGTTGTTGGGTAATTTCATATAATGCAATGCTTGTGGCTTGTACAACATTCATACTGCTGTTTTGTCCAAACATGTTAATATGATATTGAGCATTGCAATAATTTAGAGCAGGTTTAGAAACACCAAAGTTTTCATCGCCAATAACTAAAGCTATCTTTTTGTTGTCTAGTTTTAAGTTTTGAATAGGTTGACTAGCACTAGTGATTTCTAAAGCAATAAGCTGATAGCCTTCTTGTTTTAAAAGGTTAAGCGTTTGCGAAACGCTTTCGGAAATGGAAAATGGTACCACTTTTTCTGTTGAACGTGCTGTTTTTGTCATTTTTCTTCCAGTTGGAATATCACTACCACAGAAAATAATTTTTTCAACCCCAAAAGCATCGGCTGTTCTAAAAAGGCTTCCTACATTAGGTGCATTTGTAATATTATCGCAGACTAATATTATAGGAAATGTTCGTTTTTTAAATGTGGTATTGTAGTGGGTGAGTTGTTTCAATGTTCAAACGCATATTTTACAATGTTAGCTCCCATTTTTAACGCTTTTTCTCTAACTTCATTAGGGTCGTTATGAACTACTTCATCTTCCCAGCCATCTCCTAAATCACTTTCAAAAGTAAACAAGAGTACAAGTCTGCCTTCATGAAACATACCAAAGGCTTGTGGACGTTTACCATCATGTTCATGAATTTTTGGTAAACCATCGGGAAAAGGAAAGACAATATTAAAAATAGGATGATTTTTAGGGAGTTCTATTAAATCCTTATTGGGGAATACTTTCTTTAATTCTTCGGTTATATACGGTTTCATCCCATAATTATCATCAATATGAAGAAAGCCTCCTGATATTAAGTAGTTTCTTAAGTTATCGGCGTCTTCATCGCTAAAAAAAACATGGCCATGCCCAGTCATATGTAGTAAAGGATACTGAAAAATATCGACACTTCCTGTTTCTACGGTTTCTGGTTTTTGGGTTATAGCCGTATTAATATTATTATTACAAAAGGTAATAAGGTTTTGTAGCGCCGTTGGGTTACTGTACCAATCGCCACCACCTTTGTATTTTAAAACGGCTATTTCTTGACCAAACGTAAAACTAGTAATAAAGATAAAAGTGAGTAAACTGCCTAATTTCATATGATTTCATTTACAAAAGCAACAGAATGCGTTGCTACAATAGCTGCAGTTTCTGTACGTAATCGTGTGTCTCCCAAAGTTACTGGAATAAATTGTTTTTTTATTGCTGTTTCTATTTCTTTAACACTAAAATCGCCTTCGGGACCAATTAAAATGGTAAGATGTTGTTTTGGCTTAAGGAGTTGTTTTAAAGTGCTTTTTTTACTGTCTTCGCAGTGAGCAATAAAGATATCGTTTTCAAACTCTTGAGTTATAAATTCTGAAAACGTACAAGCGTTATTTAATTTAGGAAGATAACACTGAAGCGACTGTTTCATGGCCGATTGTAAAATGCGTTCAAAACGTTCGGGTTTTATTGTTTTACGTTCGCTATGGTCGCAGATTATTGGAGTTATTTCATCAATACCTATTTCGGTAGCTTTTTCTAAGAACCATTCGTATCTATCATTCATTTTTGTTGGCGCAACAACAAGATGAAGGTAATAATCATGTTTATAATGATGTGTTTTTTCTGTAATTGTTGCTAAACAATTTTTAAAATCGGCAACTTTAATTTGTGCTTTAAATAGCCAACCTTTACCGTTGGTAATGTTTAATGTATCGCCAACAGATTTGCGTAATACTTTTACAATATGACGACTTTCATCTTTAGGAAAGATAATTTGCGAATCGTTTTCGGTTATTTCGGGATTGTAAAATAATTGCATTGTTAAATTTTTAATCGCGCCGAAGCGGTTACGTTAAATGCGGCATAATCATTTTTCAAATACTTTAAATAGCCTACAATGGCAATCATAGCAGCATTATCTGTTGTAAATTCAAATTTTGGCACATAAGTAGTCCAACCAAATTTTTGTTCGCCTTTTTTTAAGGCTTCTCTAATGCCCGAATTGGCCGAAACACCTCCGCCAATAGCAATGTGTTTAATGCCTGTTTGCTTGCTAGCAAGTTTTAGTTTATCTATTAAAATACCTATAATTGTGTATTGTATAGAAGCACAAATGTCGTTTATATTTTCCTCTATAAAATTAGGATTAGCTTTAGTTTCCCTTTGTATAAAATAAAGAATAGCTGTTTTTAAGCCAGAAAAGCTAAAATTTAAACCATCTACTTTGGGTTTGGTAAACTTAAAGGCTTTTGGGTTGCCTAGTTTTGCACGTTTGTCTATTTCCGGTCCAGCTGGATAACCTAAGCCCAAAATTTTACCACTCTTATCGTAAGCTTCACCAACGGCATCATCAATAGTTTCGCCAAGAACTTTCATGTCGAAGTAATCACTTACTTTTACAATTTGTGTATGTCCACCAGAAATAGTCATAGCTAAAAAAGGAAACGGCGGCTTTTTATAACCAGCTTCATTTATAAAATGTGCTAGTATATGCGCTTGCATATGGTTAACATCAATTAAAGGAATGTTTAATCCAAACGCTAACGATTTTGCAAAAGAAGTTCCTACAAGCAACGACCCCATTAAACCTGGACCTCTAGTAAAAGCAATAGCATGTAATTGCGATTTTGTAATACCTGCTTTTTTTAAAGCCTGATCAACAACAGGAACAATATTTTGTTGGTGCGCTCTAGAAGCTAATTCTGGAACAACACCACCATATTCTTCGTGTATTTTTTGACTCGCAATAACATTACTTAAAATGTTACCATTATGTATTACAGAAGCTGCTGTGTCATCGCATGAGGACTCAATTCCTAAGATATATATATTTTGTGAAGCCATTATGAAAAATTAGGCACAATAATTGTTAATTTTGAAGTCAAAGTTATAACTTTAATACGTATCAAAAAATTTTTAAAAATAGCATCTAAGTTAGCAGCCATTATTTTGCTGCTTTTCATCATTTTGGTGCTTATTTTTTCTATTCCTTCCGTACAAACTTATTTAGGTAAATATGCCACCAATTATTTAAATGAAGAATTTAACACCGATTTTAATATTGGGAAAATCGGTTTACAGTTTAATGGTGATGTAGAAATTAAAGATATTTTAATTAAAGATTACAAAGACAATACGTTAATCAGTATTATAGAGCTTAATACCTCAATCCTAAATTTTAGAAACCTTTATAATAGTAAATTAGCCTTTGGCGATGTTGATATTGAAGGACTCATCTTTAATATTAAAACTTACAAAGAAGAAACAGAAACCAATCTAGATGTTTTTGTTGCTAGGTTTGATGAAGACAATCCAGATAATAAAAAAAGTAATTTTTTGTTGTCTTCTAGCGATGTTACTATAGAAAACGGGACTTTCAGATTAATTGATGAAAATAACGAGAATCCTACCATACTAGAGTTTAAAAATATTAATACCAATACTACAGATTTATTAATAAAAGGAAGTGATGTGTCAACACGTATTAATGCGCTTTCTTTTACAGATAGTCGGGGCTTAAAAATGAAAAAACTGGTGTCTAATTTTATTTATACACCAAGCCATATTTATCTAGAAGATTTAGAAATAGAAACCAAAGAATCTTCTTTAGAAGGAGAGGTAAAGTTTTTATACAAACGCGAAGATTTAAAAGACTTTACGGACAAAGTAAATGTAAAGGCGACATTTAATAATACAGATATAGCATTAAACGAACTTAATACTTTTTACGATGAGTTTGGTGTAAATCAGCGAGCAAAATTTTCGGCAAACATATCAGGAACACTTAATGATTTATTTGTAAAAAACTTAAAGCTTAATACTAGTACTAAAAGTGCTATTTATGGCGATATCAAGTTTAAAAACCTATTTAATAGTGCCGAAAACAATTTCTCTATGGAAGGCGATTTCACTAATCTTTCATCAAACTATCGCGATTTAAAAGCCCTGCTTCCAAATGTTTTAGGCGAAACAATACCGTCATCTTTCGATAAATTAGGCGATTTTACTATTGTAGGAACCTCTCATATAACACCTACTACAATACTAGCAAATATTGAAATTAATACCGATTTAGGATTTATAGATTCTGACTTAAAGATGACCGACATCAATAATATTGATAAAGCATCGTACACAGGAAATATCATTTTTGATGAGTTTGATATAGGTAAATTCTTAAACGATCCAACCTTGAAAACCACCTCATTAAATTTAGATGTAGATGGTTCTGGTTTCACAAAGAAGAATATTAATACAGAAATGGTAGGTGATATTTTCTCTATTACTTACAATAACTATACGTATCAAAATATTGAAGTTTCGGGTGTTTTAAAAGATCGTATTTTTAATGGGCAAATTATTTCTAATGATAAGAACTTAAAATTTAAGTTTAATGGTTTAGCAAATTTCTCTCAAGACATTAATACGTTTGATTTTATTGCAAACGTAGAGCATGCCAATTTACGAGCCATGAACTTTGTAACCAATGATGAGCTATCTATTTTTAAAGGAAAAGTAGACATGAGAATGAGCGGTACAACAATAAACGATGCCGTTGGAGACATTAATTTTACAGAAACGTATTACCTAAACGAACACGATAAATACCATTTTAAGGATTTTAAAATAACCTCTAGTATCACAGATAAAGAGCATCATGTTACAGTAAATTCGCCCGATATAATTGAAGGTGAACTAAAAGGTGAGTTTTTATTCGAAGATATAGGTAAACTATTTTTAAATGCTGTTGGAAGTATTTATACTAATTATTCACCTTACAAGGTTAGAGAAGACCAGTATATAGACTTTAACTTTAATATTTATAATAAAATTGTAGAAGTGTTTGTGCCTGATATAAAATTAGGGTCAAACACCTATATGCGTGGTAGAGTAGAGAGTAATCAAGGCGCATTTAAGTTTACATTTAAATCGCCCGAAATTAGGCTATTCGATTATTTTGCAGAGAAAATTGAACTTCAATTAGATAACAAAAATCCATTATTTAATACCTATGTAGAAGTCGATAGTGTTAATACAGGATATTATAATCTATCTAAATTTAAACTAATTAATAAAACACTTAACGACACATTATTTGTACGTTCAGAGTTTAATGGAGGAAAAAATAACTTAGATGTTTACAACTTAAACTTTTATCATACAATAAACGAAGAAGAAAAATCTGTTGTTGGTATAAAACGATCTGATGTTACTTTTAAAGGGAACACTTGGATTATTAATAGTAGAAGAAACAATCTACACAAAGTAGAGTTCGATAAAACATTACAGAACTTTGATATTAACCAAATAGTCATGAGTCATAAACAGGAGCAAATACAACTATCTGCTACACTTCGTGACTCTACTTATAAGAATATTAAACTAGACTTTAAAGATGTTCATCTAGAAAATGTCATTCCAGATGTAGAAAGTCTCTCATTACAGGGTAATGTAAACGGCGAATTAGATGTATTTCAAGCAGAAGGGAAATATCTGCCCAATGCCAGTGTAACCATAGATAGTTTTATCGTAAATGAGTTAAATTTAGGCGATTTTAATGCCGATATAATAGGAAACGAAACCCTTACAAACTATAATGTCGATGTAAAAATAAAAGATGATATATCTGAATCCTTTCGAGCCATTGGTAATATTAATGCAGAAGGCGAGCACGCCGTTTTAGATGTAGATTTAAATTTTGATAAGTTTAACCTTCAACCACTAAACCCATTTCTAGACGATGTGTTAAGTGATATTCGTGGTTTAGTTACTGGCGAAGCCAATGTGTCTGGTAGATTAAATCAGCCTAGAATAGATGGTATGTTAACTATGAATAATTCTGGTTTAAGAGTTAATGAACTAAACACCGATTTTAATTTTGAAGACAATAGTATTGTTCAATTAGAAAATCAAAGTTTTATATTTAATAACTTAAGTATAGAAGATACTGCTCATAACACAAAAGGCGTATTAAGCGGTAGTATTTCTCACGATAATTTTGCCACTTGGACTTTAAATTTAGAAGTAGCATCAGACAACCTACTTGTATTAAACACAAAAGAAGAGGAAGAATCGTTATACTACGGAACAGCATTTATAAATGGAAGCGCCACCATAATTGGTCCAACAGATCAATTAGTTATCGATGTCATTGCCGAAACAAATCCAGGAACTGTATTTGTAATACCACTTAACGATACCGAGTCTTTTGGAGACAACTCGTACATTCATTTTTTAACACCAGAAGAGAAAATAGCTAAACTTAAAGGAGAAGATATAGTAATTAAAGATGTATCTGGATTAGAACTCGATTTTGACCTCGAAATTACCCAAGACGCCGAAATAGAAATAGTAATAGATAAAAACTCAGGGAGCACAATTCGTGGTCGTGGAGAAGGAGGTTTACTTATCGATATTAACACCAACGGTAAGTTTAATATGTATGGCGACTTTGTGGTGTTTGAAGGTGTTTATAACTTTTTATATGGTGGTTTTGTGCAGAAAAAATTTAATGTCCTAGAAGGAAACTTAGCTTGGGATGGCGATCCTTTAAAAGCTCGTATAGACATTAAAGCCGAATATAAAACACGTGCCAATCCATCGCCATTGCTAGATAACCCAATTAACAGGAGTATTCCCGTAAATCTAGAAACAACATTAACAGGCCAATTAGAAAAACCAGAAATTAATTTCGATTTTGTTTTTCCAAATGTAAATTCTACAGTTAAGTCTGAGCTTAATTACAGGTTAGACTCTAAAGAAGACAGAGATAATCAAGCATTATACCTTTTAGCTACAGGGGCATTCTCAAATCGTTTTAATATCAATTTTACAGGAACCATAACAGAGCGTCTTAACGGTATTGTAAATGGGTTACTTACTAGCAGCGACAATAAAGTTAATGTTGGCCTTAATTACGAAGCAGGCGAAAACACACCAGAATATCAAACCGATGATAGGTTAGGGGTAACATTGCAAACCAATATAAGCGACAGGATTATGCTTAACAGTAAAGTAGGAGTTCCCGTTGGTGGTGTTAGCGAAACTGTTATTGCAGGCGATGTTCAAGTAGATTTTCTATTAAATAAAGAAGGAACATTAACCGCAAAAGTATTTAATAGAGAAAATAGTATAAGAAATTTAGGTGAAGAAATAGGCTACACACAAGGAGTCGGAATTTCGTACTCTGTAGATTTCGATACTTTTAAAGAGCTTCTTCAAAAAATCTTTAAAGGCAACGTTAATACACCAAAAGAAAAACCAGAAGAAGATAAAACAAAAAACGACGATAACATGTTGCCTTCTTACGTTGGTTTTAAAAAATCAGATTCTGATTAATCCTTATTTTTTTCGTTTAAAACAGTAAAAAAATACATGATTTTAGCTTTTTTATTAACGAAAACGTTTGAATTTTTACTCCCCTCTTAAAATAATCAAAATACCATATAGAATATTCATTTTCTTTTATAGTTTTACCATATAAATTCCAATAAATGTCAAAAACTATAAATAAAATAGCCGTTCTAACATCTGGTGGCGATGCCCCAGGAATGAATGCTGCCATTAGGTCGGTGGTTAGAACTTGTGCTTATCATAAAATAGAATGCGTTGGTATATATCGTGGTTATCAAGGAATGATAGAAGGCGATTTTAAAGAAATGGATGCCCGAAGTGTAAAAGGTATTATCAACAAAGGAGGTACAGTTTTAAAATCAGCACGATCTGATGAATTTAGAACACCCGAAGGACGTAAAAAAGCTTTCGATCAATTAAAAGAAGCTAAAGTAGATGCTTTAGTTGCCATAGGTGGTGATGGAACCTTTACAGGAGCTATGGTATTTAACAGTGAATACGATTTTCCTGTTATGGGAATTCCAGGAACAATAGATAACGATATTTATGGAACGTCTCATACTTTAGGCTACGACACAGCATTAAACACAGTTGTTGAAGCGATTGATAAAATTAGAGATACAGCAAGCTCGCATAACCGATTGTTTTTTGTGGAAGTCATGGGACGCGATGTTGGTCATATAGCTTTAAATACAGGAGTAGGAGCTGGAGCAGAAGAAATTTTAATCCCTGAAGAAGATTTAGGGCTAGATAGATTATTGGAGTCTCTAAGACGAAGCAAGCAATCAGGTAAATCTTCTAGTATTGTTGTTGTTGCCGAAGGCGATAAAATAGGTAAAAACGTGTTCGAACTTAAAGATTACGTCGATGAAAATTTAGCCGAATATGAAGTGCGAGTTTCAGTATTAGGTCATATGCAACGTGGTGGTTCACCATCTTGTTTCGATAGAGTTTTAGCTAGTAGAATGGGGGTGAAAGCCGTAGAAAGTATATTAGAGGGTAAAAGCAATTTTATGGTAGGTTTACTTAACGATACAATGGCTTTAACACCACTTGAAAATGCCATAAAAGGGCAATCAAAAATTAATTTAGAATTACTTCGTGTGTCAGATATCATGACCACATAAACAAACATTAATATAATTATGTCAACACTTAAATTAGGAATTAACGGATTCGGAAGAATTGGAAGAATAGTATTTAGAGCCACTGTAAACAGGCCAAATGTCGATGTGGTAGCTATTAACGATTTATTAGATGTAAATCACTTAGCATACTTATTAGAGTATGATTCTGTTCATGGAAAATTCGATGGAACCATTGAAGTTAAAGATGGAAACTTAATCGTAAATGGAAAAACTATTCGTGTAACAGCAGAAAGAGATCCAAAAGACCTTAAATGGAATGAAGCTGGAGTAGATATTGTAGCAGAATGTACAGGTATTTTCACTACTTTAGAAACAGCGCAATATCATATAGATGCAGGGGCTAAAAAAGTAGTTATTTCTGCACCAAGTAAAGATGCGCCAATGTTTGTTATGGGCGTAAACCATAACGAAGCTAAGGCAACAGATACTATTGTATCAAACGCTTCATGTACTACAAACTGTTTAGCACCTATCGCCAAAGTTTTAGATGATAATTTTGGTATAGATGAAGCTTTAATGACAACCATTCATGCTGCAACATCTACACAATATACTGTAGATTCACCTTCTAAAAAGAACTACCGATTAGGACGTTCAGCCCTAACTAATATTATTCCTACATCCACAGGAGCTGCTAAAGCTGTTGGTAAAGTAATTCCTGAATTAAACGGAAAGCTTACAGGAATGGCGTTTCGTGTTCCTACTGCTGATGTTTCAGTGGTAGATCTTACCGTAAGATTAGAAAAAGAAACCTCTTACGATAAGATAAAAGAAGCCTTTAAAAAAGCCTCAGAAAACGAATTAAGTGGCGTATTAGGGTATACAGACGAAGCCGTAGTATCTCAAGATTTTGTTAGCGATGCGCGTACAAGTATTTTTGATGCAGAAGCGGGTATCGAATTAAGTTCAAAATTTTATAAAATTGTATCTTGGTACGATAACGAGTTTGGATATTCAAACAAACTAGTAGACCTTGCGCTACACGTAAATAACTTATAACATTATTCAGCACCTGCAAGACATCAAAATTTTTGCAGGTGTTTTTTTATTTATCACCTATGATTTTAATTGTTGATAGCGGTTCGACAAAATGCGACTGGATGCCTGTTGATGAAAATGGCAAGCAACTCTCAGAGAAAATAAGAACAAAGGGATTAAATCCAGCCATTTTAGAGCAAACAGAGCTTAGAATAAGAATTCTTGAAAGCAAAGAACTTATAAGCTATAAAAATGAAGTTTCACATCTTTATTTTTATGGTGCAGGTTGCGGAACAGAGCAGCCTAAACAAGCCTTAAAAGACGTGCTTTCCGAAATTTTTATTTCAGCACATATTGAAGTGGAAGAAGATACTATGGCAGCCGTAAGAGCAACAATTAATACACCAGCCCAAGCTGCAGTGGTTTGTATTATGGGTACAGGGTCTAATTGTAGTTATTATGATGGCGTAACCTTGCATCAACGTGTAAAATCATTGGGATACTCTTTAATGGATGATGCTAGTGGAAACTATTTTGGCAAAGAACTAATACGTGATTATTATTTTAATCACATGCCAGAAGATATAAAAATTGCATTTGAACATAAATATAATTTAGATGCAGATTTTATAAAATATAATCTTTATAAACAACCCAACCCAAATGCTTATTTAGCGGGTTTTGCAGAATTTATGATCCTTAATAAGGAATCTAAATACATGAAGGAGTTAATTAAAAGAGGGCTTCGATTATTTGCAAAA
Source organism: Mangrovimonas cancribranchiae (assembly GCF_037126245.1). Classification (NCBI taxonomy): domain Bacteria; kingdom Pseudomonadati; phylum Bacteroidota; class Flavobacteriia; order Flavobacteriales; family Flavobacteriaceae; genus Mangrovimonas; species Mangrovimonas cancribranchiae. Next base: position 1,460,299 of record NZ_CP136925.1, on the reverse strand, counting down.
AATATGATTTTGCAATTTAAAGAAGAAGTTAAAACTGTTCCTGTTCACTTTGCAGGTTCTGTTGCGTTTTTTACTCAAGATGAAATTAAAGAGGTTGCTAACGAAATGAATTTTAAGGTAGGGAACTTCGAGCGTCGCCCAATAGAAGGCTTAGTTAAATTTCATACCTCAAAACTATAAATTCTTTTATTACTTATAAACCTGATTTTCTTGTTCGGCAACACGTATAAAAGTGGTACGTTTAGTTAACTCTTTTAAACGTTGGGCGCCAACGTATGTGCAGGTACTACGTAATCCGCCTAAAATATCTTGTAACGTATCCTCAACAGGACCACGATAAGGAACCTCAACAGTTTTGCCTTCACTAGCGCGGTAATTTGCAACACCGCCAACGTGCTTCTTCATGGCTGTTGTGCTACTCATGCCGTAAAATTGTTTGTAATATTCACCATTTCGTTCTATAAGATTACCACCGCTTTCATCATGACCAGCAAGCATTCCGCCTAACATAACAAAATCGGCTCCAGCACCAAATGCTTTGGCAATATCGCCTGGAGTGGTGCAACCGCCATCACTTATAATTTGGCCACCAAGACCATGAGCTGCATCGGCACATTCTATAATAGCAGATAATTGCGGGTACCCAACACCAGTTTTAACACGTGTAGTGCAAACGCTTCCTGGACCAATGCCAACTTTTATAATATCGGCGCCAGCTAATAAAAGTTCTTCAACCATTTCACCTGTAACTACATTTCCAGCAATAATGACTTTATTAGGGTAGGTTTCTCTGGTTTGTTTTACAAATTCGACAAAATGCTCAGAATATCCATTGGCAACATCAATACAGATGAATTGGTATTGCGGGTGTTTGTTTAATAAAACTTTAAGTTTATCGGCATCTTTAGAGCCTGTTCCTGTACTTATAGCTAGCGATTTTGCTATATTTTCAGGAGTCTCCTTAGAAAATGTTTCCCAATCGTTAAGTGTGTAGTGTTTGTGTATTGCTGTAAATAAAGATTTGTTATGTAGTGCTTTAGCCATGTCAAAAGTACCAACCGTATCCATATTAGCGGCTATTATAGGAATGCCTTTCCAAGTAGTATAGCTATTTAGGAAGGTGAATTCTCTTTCTAAGCTTACTTGTGAGCGACTTTTTAATGTAGATCGTTTGGGTCTAATCATAACATCTTTAAACCCAAGTTTCATGTCTTGTTCAATACGCATGGTTCTTTTTTTTGGTAACGTTTAAATGTACAAACTTCACCTAAAAAGCCCACAAAAAAATAAGATTGAGTTATTAACAACTAACCAACAGAAAAGGGTTAGTCTTTAGTAGCCATAACACTAATTTCTACATTCACAAATTTGGGAAGGTTGGCTACTTCTACAGTTTCTCTAGCTGGTGCAGTAGATTCGTTAAAGTAACGCCCATAAATCGCATTAATTTTGCTAAAATTATGCATATCGCTAACAAATATAGTCGCTTTAAAGACATCTTCGAAAGTCATATCTACTGCGGCCAATACAGCTTTTAAGTTTTGCATGACTTGCTGTGTTTCGGCTTCTATATCTTCAGTAATTAACTCACCATTTTTAGGATTTATAGCAATTTGTCCGGAAGTATAAAGAATATTATTCACTAAAGTTGCTTGGTTATATGGGCCAATTGGAGCAGGAGCGTCTGGTGTTGTAATGATGCGTTTCATAATGTATTATAATTGTTGGTCTGGCTGACGACGTTTATCGTACTTAATGTCTTTTAGCATATTCGCTTTAATGCCAATAAAGAAATACCAGGAACTTCTGGTGCTAAAAGGTACCCAGTTAAAACTCATACGCCAACTTAATAAATCGCGTTCAAACCTAAGTTGTGTGTATGTGAATCCTTTATTTTTAAAATCGTAACCTGAAGATGCACCTACGGACCATCTTGGTGAAAGTTCAACATCTCCTGAAAACATTAAAGAGTGAGACGATATTTCATTTTGTCTTGCTGAGTTGTTATAATTTACAGCATAGGCTAAACGTAAGTTCCACGGGATTTTATAACTGTAAAGTTCTGATGGTTTTTCTTCTTCGTCGTCTTCATCATCTTCATCGTAATAGGTTTGGTCTGCAAAGTCTTGTGCACGACCAAAAAGATCGTCGGCACGACCACCGCTACGTAAGTTTTCCTGTTTAGAGCGCTCGTTTTGGCTACCATCAAACATGGTATTAGAAAGCGAATAGTTCATAGTAAGGTTGGCACTTGTTAACCTAAAAAGGCTACCACCATTGTTAACATTCCATGTGTCTATTTTTCTGTTGTTATTGTCTAACGCATAAGGATCTAAAGTGGCGCCAAAGTTGATGCTCATTTTGTTGTCTAAAATTTGTGTGCTACCACTTACACGTACTGGCTGCCATTTAATAGAATCGGCAGCAAGATTGTAGCTCGTAGAAAAATTAAGGTTATCTAGTAGCTTTATTTTTTTAGCTTCGGTTGCTGTAGAATCTCTATCGCGAACTTTAGCTTCAATATTATTAGATAAAGCAATACCTACCGAGCTTGAATAGCGGTTATTTGGACTTCCGAAAATGCTGTTTTCAAAGCGTGAATATTCTTCTGTGGTTGTTAGGCCGTCGGCATCTATAACTTCGTAAGTGTCGTAATATTGATTAAAAGATGGGTTTATGCTATAACTTATAGAAGGTCGCATAACATGCCTTATGGCTTTAATTTTTTTGTCTTCACCTTCTTTTTCAAAGTTGAACATTCCATAAAGCGTAGTTCCTAAACTAGTACTAAAGTTATAGGTTCTAAACGAATCAAATCCGTTCTCTTCTACTTCAACATCTTCTTCTAAAGTTGTGTCGTAATATTTTCTCACCGTTCTAAACACCCAATTTTCTTCAAAATTTGTACTAGCACTTAAACTTAAATATTTAAAAACTTTAAAATTGGTGCTTAAAGGAATGCTGTGCTTAATACCGTTTCTAGCATCGTCCCACATTTCTTTTTTAAAGAAAAGCGAATCGGTTGTTTGAATGCGATTTTCGGCTCTTAAATTATATTGAAAGTTAATATTTTGAATGATGCCTTTTTTGGTACCGTTTTTTGGTGCAAACGGAAAAATCCTACTTACGCTGGCTTGTAAGGTAGGAAGCGTCATGTTAACCGATTCGGTATTGGTATTTTGCGAGTGTGTAGCAGTAATACTGGCATTAACTTGAGGTTCTCCTGGAAACGTTTTAGAGTATGATACCGAAGACGACATGTTGTTATTTAAGAAACTAGGAGAGTTTACTTGGTTTAAAGATGACCTGTAATACCTGCTACTACCTAAGTTTACCGAAGCCGAAAACCTTGAGTTTGGACTTGCTTTTGAGTCTTGCGAATGCGACCACCTTATATTATAAATGGTATTTCTAGCATAATCGGGAAAACCACGTTCACTGGTTATTAAATTTTCATAACGAAACCCTAAATTCCCTGAAAACCTGTAGCGTTTGGCGTAATTACTTTCCATACGTAGGCCGTAACTTCCATTGGTATAATAATCTCCTAAAACAGCTAAATCCACATAATCGTTAATAGCAAAATAGTACCCGCCATTTTGTAAAAAGTAACCACGATCGTTTTGTTCACCAAAGCTAGGAATAATAACACCCGACGTATGCTTGTCTGTTAGTGGAAAAAAGCCAAATGGAAGTCCAACAGGCGTGGGTACATCGGCAATAACCATGTTTGTAGGACCTACAACAATTTTTTTCTTAGGAACTAACTTTATTTTGTTGGATTGAAAATAATATTCTGGGTTTTCAATGTTTTTTGAGGTGGTGAAGCGTCCTTTATACAAGAAAATAACCGAATCGTTCTCTTTTTTTGTAATAGGTGCATGAATATTCATGCCTTGCTGTTCGGTTTTGGAATTAAATACTAAGGCTTTTTCAGTTTTTGTGTTAAACCTTATAGAGTCTGGTTCCACAACATTTTCACCTTGTTTAAAAATAGGATGTTGCGTATATTCTCCTAAAGAGTCTTTTAATCGTCCGGCGTAAACTTCATTTTTGCCATAATCGATAACAATTATACCAGCTTTTAGCTCCATATCTTCATAATACACTTCGGCATTATTGTATAGATATACTTTTTGTTCTTTAACATCAAAATAATTAGAATCCTGTGCTTTATAGGTTATTTCACCTGTAAGAAATTCTTTTTTAGTTTTTGTAGAGTCTTGTTGTACAGTGTCTTGAGTAGCCTCGCTAGCTTCAATTTCGGTTAAATCTCCAATTTTTAAGTTTAGGCTATCAGATTCTTGTTCTACTTCGGCTTCAACTTGTCCGCCTTTTTTAGGAATATCCTGTGCCAAGCAAAAAGTGTTAATAAACACGGTAAAACTTAAGGCAAAAAGTATATTGAAGTAGTTTGTACGCAACGCTTTTAAATGTATTTTTGTAAAAGTATGGCTCGGTTTTTGAATTGCCAAAATTACATATATTTTTTGTGATTAAATTAATATTCACATTTTTTTGAATATTAAAATAAACTACCATTAAAGTTGTTATAACCTTTATGAAAACGTATAATAAATTTCTTTTAGTATTAACTGTAGTAATCTTAACTTTTTTTTACAATACCAGTAGCTTGGCCCAAACCAAAACAGATAAGTTTGTTGTTGTTTTAGATGCAGGTCATGGTGGGAAGGATCCCGGTAGACCAACAAGTTATGGCTGGAAAGAAAAAGACATTGCTCTAGATGTTGTTCTTAAAGTGGGAAAAGCAGTAGAGAGTAACCCTAATTTTGAAGTTATTTACACCAGAAAAACCGACGTTTTTTTAGAACTACATGAACGAGCTTCCATAGCGAACAAAGCCGATGCCGATTTATTTATATCCATTCATTGTAACGCCCATAATTCTCAGGCGTATGGAACAGAAACTTATGTGTTAGGAGTAGGAAATACAGAACGTAATTTTAATGTGGCAAAAGCAGAAAATGAAGTAATTTACCTTGAGGATAATTATGAAAAGCATTATGAAGGGTTTGATCCAAACTCACCAGATTCATTTATTGGCTTAACCTTAATGCAAGAAGAATACGTTGAGCAGAGTATTATGTTAGCCAATTTTATTGAAACTAACTTTAAAAAAGATTTGAAAAGAAAAAGTCGTGGCGTAAAACAGATTAGCTTACTTGTATTAAGAGCCACATACATGCCAAGCGTGTTAATTGAAACAGGGTTTATCACTAATCATAGTGAAGGAAAATACTTAAACTCTAAAAAGGGACAAGGTGAGATTTCAAATGCTATAGTTAAAGCTATACTTAACTATAAGAAAACATTAGATATGAATGTTGGTGATACAGTTTTAATAGGAGGGAATACTGAAAACAATAACTCTAATGTTGGTACTGAAGATATTTATAACAATATTGTATTTAAAGTTCAAATAGCGGCAAGCTCTAAAAAACTAGAGCCCAAACCATATAACTTTAAAGGATTAGATGATGTATCAAGAGAAAAGATTAACGGACTTTATAAATATTATTACGGGTATACCTCTAATTACACAAAAGTTAAGCAACAACAACAAACAGCAAAATCAAAAGGGTATAACTCTAGTTTTATAGTGGCTTTTAAAGATGGTCAGCAAATAACCTTAGAAGAAGCCTTAAATTCTAAAGCAAATTAGACAGTTCTTAAAATTTATTTCTAATTTTGTTTCATAACCAAACAAATTTACTTTGAAATTATCTAGAGAAGTTAAAACCGCCATATTAGTTGTCCTTGGAGTAGCTCTTTTTATCTTCGGGTTTAACTATTTAAAAGGGAACGATTTATTCGAATCTTCTCAAACCTTTTATACAGAATTCGATTACAACGCCCTAACATCATCTTCACCTGTTACCATTAAAGGAAATACTGTTGGTAAAATAAAAGATATTGTTTACGATTTTAAAACAGGAAAAACCCGTGTGTCTTTTACTGTAGATAACGAGCTAAAGTTCTCTAAAAATAGTAAAATGCGATTATACGAACTCGGGCTTTTAGGCGAAAATGGCATGGCTATTATTCTTGCAGAAGATGGCGGGCCAATAGCTAAAGATGGCGACGTCTTACAATCGGAAGTCGAAGAAGGTTTAATTAAAAGTTTATCAAGCAATTTTTCAGGGCTAAGTTCTGGTTTGGATAACACCTTAAAATCGGCCGATTCATTAATGTATAACCTAAATACGCTAGTTGAAGATGATACCAAAGCAGGCTTAAAACATGCTATTAAAGAGTTAAACGAAACATTAATATCGTTTAAGTCGTTGTCCTATTCTGTAAATTCACTAGTAAAAAAGAACGACGACAGTTTAACAGCTTTAATAAGCAACTTTAATAAAATAAGTCAAGATTTAGCCGTTCTATCAAACGATTTAAAACAGGTTGAAATTTCTAAAACTGTTCAAAATCTAGACGAGACATTAAATAGCTTAAATACCGTGTTGGCATCTATAGATAATGGTGAAGGTACTTTAGGTAAATTAATGAAAGATGACAAACTATATCATAATCTAGAAGTTGCTTCAATGCAGTTAAAAGACTTATTACAAGATGTAAAATTAAATCCAAAACGTTATATTAACGTCTCAGTCTTTGGTGGAAAAAATAAAGAAGACTACGTAAAACCTGAAAACGAAAGGCAATAACCAATCATTATATGGAATATTTACCAAATATACTTTTTGCAATCGCATTAATAGCTGGAATAGGCTACTTTGCTAAAAATGTAAAAAAACTAATTAGAAACATTAAGTTAGGAAAAGATGTCGATGTAAGTAATCATAAAAAGCAACGTTGGCAAAACATGATGCGAATTGCTTTAGGACAAAGTAAAATGGTGCGTCGTCCAGTTGCAGGAATACTTCATGTAATCGTATATATTGGCTTTGTAATCATAAACATAGAAGTTCTTGAAATCATTATTGACGGCTTGTTTGGAACGCATCGTATCTTTTCATCTTTAGGAAGCTTTTATGGGGTTTTAATAGGTTCTTTTGAGGTTCTAGCACTATTAGTTTTTGTAGCAGTAATTGTTTTTTGGATAAGAAGAAACATTATAAAACTTCAGCGTTTTTGGAAACCAGAAATGACCAATTGGCCAAAAAACGATGGAAATTTCATTTTGTATTTTGAAATGGTACTTATGGCATTGTTCCTCATAATGAATGCTACCGATGTTCCTTTTCAAAACATGGAATCAGGAAATATAATTAGTCAGTATATCGCTCCTTGGTTTAGTGGTGTTTCAGAGAATACTTTACATATTATAGAGCGTTCAGCATGGTGGTTACATATTTTAGGTATCTTAGTATTTTTAAATTATTTGTATTTCTCTAAGCATTTACATATTCTATTAGCATTTCCTAATACATACTACGGGAAAGTTAAACCAAAAGGACAGTTAAACAACTTAGAATCGGTAACTAACGAAGTAAAAATGATGATGGATCCCAACGCCGATCCATTTGCTGCACCTGCGGAAGACGAAGCAGGAGATGTTCCTGAAAAATTTGGTGCTAGCGATGTTACAGACTTAAGTTGGGTGCAATTGTTAAATGCATACACCTGTACAGAATGCGGGCGATGTACTAGCGAGTGCCCAGCCAATCAAACCGGAAAAAAACTATCTCCAAGAAAGATAATGATGGATACTAGAGATCGTTTGGAGGAAGTTGGAAAAAATATAGACGCTAATAATGGAGAATTTAAAGATGATGGCAAACAATTATTAGGCGATTACATATCAAACGAAGAGCTTTGGGCATGTACCACGTGTAATGCTTGTGTAGAGGCTTGTCCAGTAAGTATCGACCCATTATCAATTATTGTAGAAATGAGACGTTATTTAGTTATGGAGCAAAGTGCTGCGCCAATGGAATTAAATAATATGATGACAAATATTGAAAATAATGGTGCGCCTTGGCCATACAATCAAATGGATAGATTAAATTGGAAAGATGAATAATTTCTAGTGAATTAGCGTTTTTTTATAAAAGCAATAATTTATTTTAATTTTATTAGGTTTTTGTGAAAAATTCAACGTAAAATCATCAAAAAGACAACTATATAGTTTAATATTATTAGGTTTATAGTGTAAACAACAACTTTAAATCTTAAAAAAACATGAAAAGAGAAGAAGCAGACAAGTTATTGCATGATAAAGTAGAGGCAGGAGAAAAAATTAGTCCTGTTTTACCAAAAGGCGTAAAAAACTATCTAATAGATATTGATGGAACAATCACTGAAGATGTTCCAAATGAAGAACCAGAACGCATGGCAACATGTTTGCCGTTTCCAGATGCTTTAGCAACTTGCAATAAATGGTTTGAAAAAGGCCATATGATATGTTTCTTTACTTCCAGAACAGAAGAACATCGAGACGTAACCGAAAACTGGTTAAATAAACATGGTTTTAAATACCATAGTTTACTTATGGGAAAACCTAGAGGTGGTAATTACCATTGGATAGACAACCATTTAGTAAAAGCTACTAGGTACAAAGGTATGTTTACAGATTTAGTAGAAAAACAAGTAAAAATAGAAGTGTTTGATGATGGTCATCATGACTAAACCTTAAACACTTAGCAATACAACAATAATGAGTTGTGTTAAAAAAATAGTTATGAGTCAATCACTTAAAGTGCCAACAATGGCAGAATATATGGCAGAAGGCAAACAACCAGAAATTCTTTTCTGGGTAGGTTCAGCTGGAAGTTATGACGACAGAGCAAAAAAAATAACAAGAGCTTTTGTTAAGTTATTAAATAAAGCCAATGTCGATTTTGCAGTTTTAGGAACCGAAGAAAGTTGTACTGGCGATGTGGCCAAAAGAGCAGGAAACGAATTTTTGTTTCAAATGCAAGCAGTTACCAATATAGAAATTTTAAATGCTTACGAGGTTAAAAACATTGTAACGGCTTGTCCGCATTCTTATAACACTTTAAAAAATGAATATCCGGAGCTTGGCGGTAACTATAATGTAAAGCATCATACAGAATATATCGAAGAACTAATCAGTTCAGGCAGATTAAAAATAGAAAACAATTCCAATCTAAAAGGAAAGCGTATTACATTTCACGATCCGTGTTATTTAGGTCGAGCTAATGAAGTTTACGAAGCCCCAAGAAGTTTGCTTAAAAGTCTTGGAGTAGATTTAGTTGAAATGAAACGCAATCGTAGAACAGCACTATGTTGTGGTGCTGGTGGCGCGCAAATGTTTAAAGAGCCCGAAAAAGGCGATCAAGATATTAATGTGCTTCGCACCGAAGATGCGTTAAAAACCAACCCCAATGTTATAGCAACAGGTTGCCCATATTGCAATACCATGATGACCGATGGTGTAAAAGCCAAAGAACGTGAAGCCGAAGTGGAAGTGTTTGATATTGCCGAACTGATTGCGCAAGCAGAAAATTTATAACCCTTTTTAATGAAACGAGAGCAGTTGCCCCTAAAAAGCCGAATAAAAAACGGCGTTTATTCTGGGCTTATATTTGCGTTAGGAATGGCTGCTTTTGATTATTTTGATAGTAAGCCATTTAATATCAAGCAATTCTTGTTTTATTTTATTTGTTTCGGATTGTTTTCTACCTTGTTTTTTAAACATAAATACACAAAAGAAGAAAAGTAATGTTAGTAGATTTTAATACGTTGCCAGAGGAATCTAGAGTTTGGATTTACCAATGCAATCGTTCGTTTACAGAAGACGAGATTAAAGAAATAGAAGAAAAATTAGCCGTATTTGTAGAAAACTGGACGGTACACGGTAGCGATTTAAAAGCAGGGTTTAAAATCGTTTATAAACGATTTATTATCCTAGCTGTCGATCAAAATACAAATAGCGCGTCTGGTTGTTCTATTGACGCATCGGTGCATTTTATTCAGCAATTAGAGAAAGAATACCATGTAGATTTAATGGATAAAATGAATGTGTCTTATAAACAAGGCGAATTTATAGCTTATAAACCGTTAACCGATTTCAGAAAAATGGCTAAAGACAAAGCTGTATCGAAAAACACAATTGTATTTAATAATCTTGTCACAAACATTGCCGAACTTAATGAAAACTGGGAGGTTCCAGCTTCTGAAAGTTGGCACAGCAGGTTTTTAAATTAATATTTAATTAGAATAGCTTTTAAAGCTACCATCATTAAAAAATATTACAATACGCTCAATGGTTTTATCATTGGGCGTATTTTTTATATTAGAAAATAAGTCAGGAGCTGGAGTCTCGTTATTGTTTTTTGAGACATCTTCTTGTTT